>SLOW01000363.1 GCA_007132315.1 Opitutales bacterium | reverse complement strand
GTTTCAGTCGCGCAACAGGGCGGCGACGGCCTGGGCCAGGGTGTCGGTGTGCGACAGGCTCACCCAGACGCGTTTCGCCCCGACTTCTTCAAGCAGGGCGACGCCCCGCTCGTCGAAGCGTACGTGGGGTTCGCCGCGTTCACCATTGTAAACAGAAACCGACGTCCAGCCCAACCGCGCTCCGATCCCCGTGGTAAAAGCCTTCGAGACCGCTTCTTTGGCGGCGAAACGGGCCGCGAGGTGTTTGTGCGGGTGTTTCATGCCGAAGCAGTACGCCCGTTCCTCTTCGGTATAAACGCGCTTGAGGAAACGTTCGCCCTGCCGCTCGGTCACGCGGCGTATCCGCTCCACATCGACCACGTCGATGCCGAGTCCCATCAGGTAACCACCACGCGGGACGTTCAGCCCGGGAATCATGCGTTCATCCTCCGTTTCATCTCTGCGACAGCTTCCTCCATTCCGGTGGACAAGGCCCGGCAGATGATGCTGTGGCCGATATTCAGTTCGTGCAGGTGGGGAAGGGTCCGGACTTCCGCGATGTTCACGTAATTGATGCCGTGCCCCGCGTTGACGGTCAACCCGGCCTGAAAAGCGCGTTCGCAGCCAACGCGCAGGCGTTCGAATTCCCGTTGCCGGTCCGGACCGTGATAAGCGTTGGCGTAACCGCCGGTATGCAGTTCCACCAGCGGGGCGCCGAGTTCGGCCGCCGCGTCGATCTGCCCGGGATCCGGCTCGATGAAGAGGCTGACTGCGATGCCGGCCTCCCGCAGAGCCCGCACGACATCGCCCACCCGTTTCTTCTGGCCGGCGACGTCGAGACCGCCCTCGGTGGTGACTTCCTCGCGCCCTTCCGGGACCAGGCAGGCAAGGGCGGGTTTGAGTTCGCGGGCAAACGCCACCATGTCCTCACGGCACGCCATTTCCAGATTGAGCCGGGTCGCGATGCACTCGCTCAGGCGTCGGACATCGCGTTCCTGGATGTGACGCCGGTCCTCCCGCAGATGGACCGTGATTCCGTCCGCGCCGGCCCGCTCGGCCAGCAGCGCGAGAAACACCGGATCCGGCTCCACGATTTCGCCGCAGGTCCGCTCCACCTCCCGGTAGCGGGCCTGCCGCAGGGTGGCGGCGTGGTCGATATTCACACCCAACAGTATCGGTAACGCATTCATTCTGATTTCAGCCGTAAACGGGTACTTTGAACGCTGAAATCCAGGTTAAGCAATCGCAATAATCACCCGGAAAAACGCCTCTCAACCGTCACCGCGGCCGGTTTCCTTCGCCGCCCGGACCATCCGCCGGAGCGTCGCGGTATCGATCTTGCCCTGGGGCGTTCGGGGCAGTTCATCGACCGCGATCCAATCCCGGGGCGCCTTGTGCGCCGCGAGGCAAGTGCGGAGCCGGGCTTTGCGGGTTTCGTCCGAATGTCCGGCCTCCCCGGGAACCAGGACGGCGACGGCCACCTCGCCCCACTCCGGGTCGGACCGGGGCAACACGCGTGCCTCGCGCGCGATTCCGGTCGCGACCAGCGCCGCTTCGACCTCCCCCGGATCGATCTTCTCGCCGCCGCTGTTGATCAACTCCCGGATGCGTCCGGTAACCACCAGCCCTCCCCGCGAGTCGAGAAAACCCAGGTCTCCCGTCGGCCAGGGAGCGGAGGGCGGGGTGTCATCGCCGAGATACCCCCGAAACAGGGATTCCGATTCGACGTGTATCCGTCCGGAGGGATCCGCGGTGACCCGGGCGTGCGGCAGGTCGCGGCCGCTGGAATCGTCGCCATCCAAAAACGCCTCCGGCCGCACCATCCGCACCGCCGCCGCGGTTTCCGTCATCCCGTACGACGGCGTCAGCGGCAGGCCCCGGTCACGGGACTCCCGGCGCAGGGCCTCAGGCAACGGCCCTCCGCCCACGAGCACCGCGGAAAAACACTTCAGCGCCTCGACCGATTCGGGCTCGCGCAGCAACCGCGCCAGCTGGGTGGGCACCAGTGAGATCACGGACGCCTCGCCCGGCCCGGCCACCGGCCGTTCGCCCCCCGCCGCATGCCACACCAATCGCCCTCCGCTCGCCGCGGCACGCAGAAACGGCATCAAACCGCTCACGTGAAACAGCGGCAACCCCGACACGCACACCAGGGGACCGCCGCCGAACGCGGCCTGAAAACCCGCGGTCGCGGCGCCCAGCGTGGCCGCGTCGTGCACCGCGAAGCGCACCCGGCCGCCGGAACCGCCGGTCGGGACAGCCACCGTCGGTCCGCTCCCACGCGGTGCCGGATCCGCCTGTCCGCCCCACGCGACATCCGGTACCGCGCCGAAGACGAGGTCGGGCTTCAGCCGGCGGGCCGCCTCTTCCCACTCCTGGGCGCCCCAACCGGGGTTCGCCAGGACCAGCCGGCCGCCGCGCGCCCAGCCCGCGGCGAAGGCGGCCAGGAACAGGGCCGGATCGGAGGCGGCGACGAGTCCCGTGCGACCGGTTCCCCCGCCAACCGAATCCCACGCCTCCAGACAGGCCTCGAGCCGCAACGCGACGTCGAGCCCGGCAACCCGTCCGTCAGCCAGAAACTCGAGCAGTTGTTCTCCCGCGACCGAACTCATTTGTTCTCCGGCCTTTCGGCTCCTGGAACGGCCGGTTGGGCGGCGCGTTCCCACACCGCTGTTGTATCGATTTCTTCAATACCGGATCGGGCGATCGTCGCGCCCCAGTCCGGCGCGAGCCCGTCGTCCTCGAACAGACCCGCGACTCCCCACCCAACCGCCCGGCAGACCATGCCCCGCCGGAAGGCGGGTTTCAGAGCATGCCGCATGCCGACGCCCGTCTCCAGCGCCGACGAAAACACCACCCGGTCGGCGAGGCCGCGGGTTTCGACAAACGCCGCCAACGCCGCCGGCGAGCCCGCCAGCGCCGGTTTGATCACAATAAGACCCGGCCAGCCTTCCCGCGCCCGGACGCGCAGCGCGGGCAGCGTCCCCACCGATTCATCGACGGCCAGGGGCGCAGGAAAAGACGCCGCGAGCGACCGCATCGCCGCCTCCTGTCCGAGCGGGAACGGTTGCTCCAGGTATTCGACGGGGGCACCGGCTAAGACGGCTTCCCAACTCCGGAGATCGCTCCGGTCGAGCCCGCCGTTGGCGTCGAGACGCCAGGTCACACGTTCGCCGGCACGCGCCCGCATGCGCCGGAAGCGGTCTTGTTCCACCGCGGGCGGTTCGGCGCCGATCTTCCATTTCAGAGTCCGGAATCCGGCCGTCAACAACGCGGGCAGACGTTCTTCGGCGGCGCCTCCGGCCGGAAGCAGGCCGGCCACGGGGACTTCGGCGCGATCGCCCGCGGCGGGACCGGTCGGCCCCTCCAGGTCGTCCCGGGCCGACTCCAGGGCGAAGCGGCAGCACGGCAGGGATTCCGGGACGGCGTCGATTTCGTCGCGGTCCACACGTCCGTTCCGGTCCCGGAGAAACGCCTCGGCCGTATCCAGCGATTCCGTACCGAAGGCCTCCAGGGGAGCGACCTCCCCGTACGCGACACGTCCGGAGGCGTTCTCCAGTCGTACAAGAATCCCGGTGCGCGCCCGCCAGCCGCCGGCGACGTCCCGGGGCGGAGACCGAAAAGGACGGCGGTAGAGCCGGTATGTGAGCGCGTATGCCACGTCAGTGCTTCATACCACTCGCCGCGACACCGCGCACGAATCCTTTCTGGAAAACCAGGAACACCACCAGCACCGGCAGGACCATCATCACACCGAAGGCCATGATGTCGCCCCACTGAATCGGAGGCAGGGTCTGGAACTCGGCGAGGCCGACCGGCAGGGGGCGGTAGGTTTCGTAATCGACCACCATCAGGGGCCACAGGTAATTGCCCCAGTGCATCAGGAACGACAGGATCGCCACGGTGGCGAAAGCGGGTTTCGCCAGGGGAACGATCAGGGTGAAAAACGTCCGCCAACTCCCCGCGCCGTCGATCGCCGCGGCTTCCTCCATTTCCCGGGGAATCTGAAGGAAGAACGAATAAAACAGGTAAATCGAGAACGCGTTGGCGATGAAGGGAACGATTTGCACCTGGTAGCTGTTGCGCCACCCGAATTCGATCATCTGGTAAAACAGCGGCACGGCGATCGCCTCGAACGGCAGGATCAGCAGCGCGAGCACAAAACCGAACAGGAGCTTGCGTCCGCGCCAGCGCATCCGCGCGAACGCGTAGGCCACCATCGAATTGACCAGCAGACCGGCCGTCACGATCGCGCCGGTGATCACAACCGAGTTCATGAAATAACGGGCGAAATTCACCCGCTCGAACACGTCGGCGTAATTGCTCAGCGACGCATCGGTGGGAACCAGAGCCCGCCAGGTGCCGGCCTCGCCGAGAACGAGGTCGTCCGGTTTGAAACTCGCCACGATCATGAAGGCGACCGGCAGGAAAAACAGCGCGGCGCACACCAGCAGGATCGCGTAACTGGCCACCAGCGCCAGCCGGGACGATGCCGTTCCGGTTTTCATGTGATTTCCCGCTCCTCCTTCATCAGCCGGCGCTGGACGAGGGCCAGGCCGACCACGATCAGAAAGAACACCACCGTCATCGCCGCGGCCCGCGCCACCCGCGCTTCGGCGAATGTGGCGCGCACGGCCTCGTACATCACCGTCGTCGTGGCGTGCCGCGGTCCTCCCTGGGTGAGGATATCGACCTGATCGAACAACCGGAACGCCAGGATGGTCGTGACCACCACTACAAAAAAGATGGTGTTTTTCATGCCCGGCAGGGTGACGTGCAGAAACTGTCGCCAGGCGCCGGCGCCTTCGACCGAGGCCGCTTCGTAAAGATGCTCCGGCACCGCCTGGCGCCCGGCCAGCATGATGACCATCTGGAAGCCCACGCCCTGCCAGATCGACATCAACATAATCGCGGGCAGCGCGAACTGGGGGTCGCGCAGGAAATCCCGCGGCGTCCAGGCGCCGAAGGTGAGGATCCCCATCAGGCTGTTGATCAGTCCGTCGGGTCCCGGCGCCAGCAGCACCTGCCAGACCACGGCGACCAGGGCCATGGGGAAGACCACCGGCATGAAAAACAGGGTGCGAAACAACACCCGCCCGCGCAGTTGCCGGTTGAGCAGGAGTGCCAACCCGAGGGCGAGACCGGTCTGCACCGGCACGACGACCAACGCGAACACCGCGTTGTTGAGCAGGGCCCGTCGAAAAGCTTCGTCGCCGAGAATCCGGCGGTACTGTTCCAACCCGACGAACTGCGTCTCCAGAGGCGTTCCCATTCGAAAGTTGGTCAGGCTGAGGATCAGGGCGATCGCGAACGGAGCCGCCACGAACAGGAGCAACCCCAGCAGAGCCGGCCCCGCCAGGCACAACGCCTCCGCCGTCCTGCCGGTCAGGAATCCGCCGCTCTGCCTGCTTCGATTTCCCATGGGCCAACGTTTCTCCGTTCAACCGCGGGGATATCCCTGGTTGTCCTCGATGTCCTGATCGATGATCCGCACCATCCGATCGAGCACCCGCCGCACGTCGGCGCCGTCGCGGATGTCCTGAAACCCGGACTCGAACACCGACGTGATCACCGGATAACCCGGCGTGCGGGGCCGGGGCACGGCGGAGGCCTCCAATTGATCCACGAACAGGCGCAGGGGACCGTCTTCGGCAAAACGCTCCGAGCGCTCGATCGCCGCGCGCCGGGCCGGCACCGCCCCGTTGGCCTCGGTCATGCGCAGGATTTCGTCCGGTTCCAGCAGATGGGTCAGAAATCGCATGGCCGCGTCCGGATGGTGAGCGCGGCGGGTGATTCCCCAATTCCACGATCCCTGCCCGGTCCGCGAGCCGCGACCGAAATCGGGCGGGGGAAGCAGTACCAGGTCGTCTCCCAGCGCCTCCGCGTACCGGCCGTAATCCCAGTGTCCCGACCAGGAAAGCGCGGCGACGCGATCGACGAACGCCGCGTCGTCGATGTTCGGATGCACGTGACCGCGCGCGAACCATTCCTGCACGCGCGTCATCGCCGCCACCGCTTCCGGGCCGTTCAAGACACCGTCCGCCGAGCCGTAGGACTGCCTATCGATCAGATCGGCGCCCGCCGATTGGAGGATCGGTGAAAACGCGTAGGCGTACCATTCGCCGGTGTAGTTTACTTTCAGGTCGAGCACCGCGCGGCCATCCGCCTTGTCGCTCAGAGCTTCCAGAATGGCGTCGAATTCATCGGCCGTCCAGGCATCCGCCACACCCTCCGGAATCCGGACGTCGATTTCCTCCAACCGGCTCCGGTCGGCGTAGAGCCCCAAACCGGAGTCGAACACCCCGACCGAGTACAACGCTCCGTCGTAGAGGCCCTGTTCGATGATCGAGGGCAGAAGGTCGTCGCGAATGGCCTGTGGGAGAAGGTCGTCCAGCGGACGCAGTTGGCCCTGCCAGACGTAGTTGTAGAGAAATGGGCCGTCGAATTCGAGGAGGTCCGGCAAATCGCCCGAGAGCGCCGCCGCCTGCACCCGCGCGTTGTAGTCGCCTTCCGGAACGATCGTCTTGAGCACCCGGATCTCGTCCTGGGCCGCGTTAAAGGTGGCCACCTGGGTTTCCAGCGTCTCGCGTTCGGCCGCCTGCCCGGAATGCACCCACACGTGGACCAGCTTCCGGCCGTCCCGGTCATAGGCCGGCAATTCCGAAGGCCCGCAGGCGGAGAATAACAGAACGCAACAAGCCGCCACCGGGAACACCGCAAATCGAACGATCTTCCCCAGTGCACCGATTCCGGTCGAAGACCTGTGCCCGGTCGGTTGATTCATCGCTTCGATCCTGACGCGTACGCCCCGCGATGCCAAGCCCGGAGGCAACCGGAACCTGGGAACATTTTGGATCTTGGATTGCGAATTTTGGATTTTCCACCCTACAGTTTCAAAAATTTGTCATATTAAATCGACTACAATATATTAAGAACCGCAATTTGGAGCCGGATAAATTAAATTGCCTTAAGCGAATTCGATGATCCTGGGAGCCATTG
>SLOW01000314.1 GCA_007132315.1 Opitutales bacterium | reverse complement strand
GATACCGAACTTGTCCGGGCCTTGAAGCCTTCCCTTCTCACTACCGGGGGGAAGTTGATCGGGATTTCCAGTAAATACGCCCGGAAGGGGTGGGCTTTCCAGCAATGGAAGCGGTATCACGGCAGCAACACCGAATCCCCTTCTTATTCTCCGAAGTGGAGGACCTTGGTTTGGGATACCGATTCCCGGACGATGAATCCGACCCTTTCCCAAACCGAAATCGATCATGCCGTTGAGGAAGATCCGGCGGCGGCGAAATCGGAATACTTGGGCCAATGGAGGGATGACGTTGCGGAATTCGTTCCCCGATCCCTCATCGAATCCCTTGTGGCCCCCGGAAGGAAAGAACTCATGCCCAGACCATCCAAGGGCTACCATGCTTTCGCCGATTTAAGCGGTGGCAGGAGTGATGATGCCGCCCTTTGCATCGGTCACAAGTGGCAACCCTTCAACGGTGGAGAAGCAACAATCGTGATCGATTTCACCCGGGCATGGAAAGCGCCATTCAACCCCCATTCCGTCATCGGGGAGATGGCCGAAGAATTGAAACGGTTCCGAATCAATCGGGTTACGGGTGACAATTATTCCGCCGAATTCACCAAAAGCGGTTTCGAATCGCATGGGATTCATTACGAAAAGAGCGATAAACCGAAATCCGAACTTTACCGGGAGCTTTTACCGATCCTTTGCAGTGGCGGAATCGAATTACCGGAGAATGAACAAGTGATTTCCCAGCTTGCCGGCTTGGAAAGAAGGACAAGGAGCGGAGGAAAAGACATCATCGATCATCCGAACGGTGGCAAGGATGATCTTGCGAACACCGTTGCCGGTTGTGCGGTCATCTCATCCAAACCCAAAATCAGAGTCGGAGCATTTTAACCATCAACCAAGGAAAATAACAAATGAACATCACAGAAGAACAAATCGAGAAGGAAACGAATCCCGAGCTAAAACACCGCGAAGCCCGGAAAAGAATTCGCCGGGAGATCGAAGCCCGTGGCAAGGAACGCCGCCGTCGACGCTATGCCGCCATGCGGGGGGAGACCCGGGAAAGGGAGATCACCGAAGATGACATCCTTCCCAATCGTCCCTTCAGAGGAGGAATCAAAGCGGTCCGCGACTTCGATCAACAACACGGGGGATCCGGCATCGAAGTCGATGGCAGGATCATTTACCCGGACGGAGCGTTTCGCGATCCCCAGCCCGAGGGCATTCTTGCCGATCCGCCCTCCGATGATTTCGAAAGGCTTTCGATCATCGTGAGGTTTTGGCAAGCTCTCACGGATGATGCCGTTGAGGAATTCGATTCGATCAAGCGGGGAGTCGAGATGTTCTCACGGGATTCGGCCCGCCGGTATGGCCCAAGCGATCCCGATGCCACGATTGCCAAGCTGGAACGGTTGAAAGCCATCGTTGAGGAAAGGCGGGAACGCTTGAATGCCGCCAAAGCGAAACTTGAAAACACCGAGAAATACAAGGAGCGAAAGAAGCGGGAGGATCAGGAATCTGCAAATCAATCCGAATGGTCGGAATTTCAACGCCGGGTGAACGAAATCGAAATTTAACCTTTCTCCTTGATTTTCGACCCTTACTCGACCTCATCTTAAGAAATAAGGAGAGATTCACAAATGAATACCAGTTATTTTACCACAAGCGATGGAAGAGCCATCAAGGTCGAGGGCGGTGACAAGATCAGCGTTGCAAATGCGATTTCCCGAAGTTCCAACCCGCTTTACGGGCCTTCTCAAGATGAGGAAGAACCCTTGCCACTGCCTTCAATGAATTTCGATTCGAAGCCGGTCAAGCCATCGCGAACGGGCTTGGTTACCGCCGAATCGAGCAAGGATAACACTCGGCGGCGGGGCGGCGGGGAATCCCCGCTGCCGATTCCCCGAATGAATTTTTGAATTTTTGCTACTGCACCAAAACGAACGAACGGAATGAGGTTTTTCATTACTGATTATTGTTGATGTGGCGGGGTTGGGGTTGCTTGTGTTTTCCCGGCCCCGCCTTTTCTCCAAGCATCGAAAAGAATTGCGGGGACCGAAAGCGTCCGCACAATCGGGATCCCGAGCAGAAATGGCCGGGGCTCCGAGGCAGCTTTATTTTTCAGGCAATCGAGTCGCTCTTTCGCCGGTTACATGATTCGCATAAAAGTTGAATGTTTCTCGCCGTGTTGCTGCCTCCGCGAGAAACGGGAATAATATGGTCGAATTCGAGGTTTTTACTGGAACCGCATCTTACACACTTGCCTTGATCGCGTCTCCAAACCTCATGCCGGACCTTTTCGGTTATTCGCTCCCGGCGAAGGGAATTCAAATCTTCGTCGTTCCCGGATTTTAGGGCTTCGATCTTCTTGCGTTTCTTCTCGAACCAATCATTGAAAACAATTTTCGCTTCATCTTGGTCGTAAGGTCCGGAAATAAGATAATAAACGTTCTGGAACAATATCACAGTGCCATTCAGCCTTTTTCGGTCGAAGAGGTTTTTCGCTGCGTAACCGTCAAAACCGATAGTAAATGGCTCCTTCTCAGAGGCTTCCCAATACCACTCTTTAAGAGTGTCCCGATACGTTTCACGGAGTTGCTTTAATCCATTTATCCCGTACCGCATATCAGAGAATTGCCATGTGTGTTCGCTCAGGCCGCGAAGTTTAAGGCTGGAAAGCTTCTCTTCGAATTCGTTGATCTGTTGATTGAGTTCCTTAATCTTTTCTTGAAACAGACCCTTCGCATCGGAATGTAAGACTCTTATTGCCATGGCATGGGTGGTTTTCAGTTTGAAAAAAAAAAATAAAGTGCTGGCTCGTGATCCTTTCGGATCGGTTGTTCACGCGGGCCGCAAGGATTTAGAGAGAATGAGCGTTTGATTGCGGTGACGCAATTATCGAAACGAGCTTCCTGTGTAACCCTGACAGGGTTTTCGGGGTCGGGGAGAATGGGCGGCCGGACCTACCGCTAAATCCGGCAGCCCGTTTTAGTTACCCCAAAGATCCCCTTGCGGGGACGGCGGTAGTATCGCCGGGGAATGCGGTGGCGCACAAGAAGGAATTTTCGCTGGATTTGCCGACCGGATTGCAACGGCCGGGGGCCTATCCCGAAAGCGATCCGCCAGATGAAGTCCTCAAGGCGGATTTGAGCGATCAGGCTTTCCCGAATTCGCCCGTTTCGGCCCCGGGGAGGGGCAAGACCCCTGTAAGGGGATTTTCTCTCCAAAACCCAAGGAGAGAAAGCCGGCCGTCAGGGCGGGAACACTGACGGGCGGAACCCGCCGGGAGCCCTGTTTTCTCTCCAAAATTCTCTCCAAAAAACGGTCATTTCTCTCCATTTTCGGGGATTTCCCTTCATTTTCCTTCCGCCCGGAAAAGGACATAAAAAATCCCCGAAATCGTTGATTTCGAGGATCTTCTATCGTGGTGCAGGGGCCGTATTTGAACCGGCGACCTTCAGGTTATGAGCCTGACGAGCTACCAGACTGCTCCACCCTGCAACAGTGAAGTAAAGAATGTAACTTGGGGTTTCGGCTTCGTCGAGTCAACCCGGATTCAGGAGAATTTCTCGAAAAATCCTCGGTTCGTCCGGTAAACCTGGTGTGTTTCGAACCCGGCGGCCCTTTACCGCTCGAGGAAAGTGCCGGAGGCGTAGGCGTTGTGCTGGGCGTCGATTTCGTTTCGGTCGATCGTCTCGCGGCGGTCGGTGACCCAGAACCGGTAGTGGAAGGTCAGCGGATCTTCCGGGGCAGGGTGGTGGGGATGAATTCGCCGAAGCGGGGGTGTACGTATTCCAGGACCGGGGTGCCGTTGTAAACCAGGCGGGTGCTGGTGTCGCCGTGGGCGACGCTCCCCATTCCCGTCCGTGCCAAGCACACGGTTACCAGGGGTAAAAGGGGTTTTGATCGGCGGGTTTTTCGTTCTCGCATCGTCAATACTTGATGAGTTTTCGGAAAACCGCTCCTGCCGGGAGTCTTATTGAATCGGGATGGAGCAAGGACAGGGAAGAACCGGATTGGCTTGATGCGGGCGCGGTTGCGGTGTTGAATCGCCGACATGATAAACTGTGATCGAATCGGGATGGAGCGTTCGAAGGACCCGGGAATGAAGAATAAAGGCGCGGCGATAGTCGGGTGTCTTGGCCTCATACTGTTGATCCTTGCGTGCAGCGGCGCGCGGGTTGGCGCGGAGGCGCGAATCGACCTGGAGGAGGTGGCGTCGGATTCGGATTTTTCGTTCCAGGGAGAATACGCGGGTTCGGTCAAGCGCGATCACGATGTCGAGGCCGAAACGACGGGCCTGCAAGTCGTGGCCCTCGGTGACGCGCGGTTCCGGGCGCGTTTGTTTCGGGGAGGATTGCCCGGGGAGCCCGGCGGACCGCAAGAAGGCGAATTCGGCGTTTCGCTCGAGGGAACCTATCGGGATGGCGAATTGGTGTTGGCGGGGGGAGACGGAATCCGGCTTCGTTACGACGACGGGCGGTTTGCCTCGCTGGACGCGGCTGATCGCGTCCCGGGGCATCTGGAGCCGGTGAATCGCGAAAGCCCCACGCAGGGGTTGGCGCCTCCCGACGGGGCGGTGGTTTTGTTCGACGGTTCGGACCTCGAAAAATGGACGGACTCGGCGCGAATGGACGAGCGCGGGCGGCTTGTGGAGGGTGCGACGACCGCGGATGAATACGGGGACATCCGGCTTCACGTCGAGGCCAAACTCGGATTCATGCCGAACGCGCGGGACCAGCGGCGCGCGAACAGCGGCATCTATATCCAGAACCGTTATGAGGTTCAGATTCTGGACTCGTTTGGGTTGCCTCCCGCTCCGAACGGCAACGCGTCCCTGTACCAGGTTTCGGCGCCGTCGGTGAACGCGAGTTATCCTCCGCTGAGCTGGCAGACCTACGACGTATTCTTTCGAGCGCCGCGTTTCGACGATGCGGGAGAGAAGACCGAGAATGCCCGGGTAACGGTTTTCCTGAACGGTGTGCGGGTCCAGGACGACGTCGAATTGGAGGGCGGGACCGGACGCGGAGGGCTTCGCCGCGAGGTGGCCCGGGCGGAACTCTACTTGCAGAGTCACACGGGTCCGGTGCGGTTCCGCAACGTGTGGCTCGTCGAGGGCGAAGTCGACCCGCCCGACACGCCGTATCTGAATCCTTCCCGGCGGAACGGCTAGGGCGCGATTCCGTTCTCCGGTGGGAAGTCGTAGCGGAATCGGCCGGAAAGATCCGGCGTTTTTCGTCAAATTCCTGCTTGCATTCCGGTCCCCGGCCGGGCAATTTCTCCCTTTCATTTCGTGTCTCCCGCACGCGGCGGGAAGCGGAGTCAGTGGCAACCATCAACGTATTCAGATCGACCTGCGAAGGACGGTACGTCCTGGAATCAGACGGATTCCGCCAGGCGACGGCAAGCTTATGAACATCACATTAAAGGACCTGCTCGACGCGGGAGTGCACTTCGGCCACCAGCGCAAACGCTGGAACCCCAAATCCCGGAATTTCGTTTACGGGCACCTGCACGGTGTCTCGGTGATCGATCTTGAAAAGAGTTACGCCGGCCTGGAAAAGGCCGGTCGGTTTCTGGAGGACCTCGTCGCGGACGGAAAACAGGTGCTCCTGGTCGGGACCAAACGCCAGGCTCAGGAACTGGTGCGCGAAGCCGGCCAGGCGACCGGAATGCCGTTTTGCGCGAACCGGTGGCTCGGCGGGGGATTGACCAATTTTCAGACCATCAAGCGCAGCCTCGCGAAGTACAAGAAGTACAAGGCGATGGACGAGGACGGCAGCCTCGCCAAGATGCCGAAGAAGGAGGAAGCCGCGGTGCGTCGCGAGATGGCCCGCATGCACCGCAATTTTGAAGGCATGCAGGGCCTGGCCGAATTGCCGTCGGCACTGTTCGTGATCGATATCAAGCACGAGGAGATCGCGGTGGCGGAGGCGCGCCGTCTGAACATTCCTGTCGTGGGCATCGTGGACACGAACGCGGATCCCACCCTGGTGGACTATCCTATTCCCGCGAATGACGACGCGGTCAAGTCGCTCCGCATCGTGATGGACACGGCGGTCGAGTTTCTGCAGAACGGACTATCGCAGCGGGAGAGCCGCAATGCGAGCAAAGCCATTTCGGCGGCGGCCCGCGAACGGATCGAGGAGAGCGCGGCGGTCGAGAACGAACCGGAAGGGGATGTGACGATCGAGGGAGAATCGCTTTCTCCCGAATCCCGTCCCGCCCGCAAGGAGGCGGTCGAGCCGGCACCGGAATCCACCCCGGCCCCGGCGGCTCCGACGGAGGATTCCGCCGAGAGCGCCGAGAACGAAAAGCCGGACACGGATCGTCCCGCTGAAGACAAGCAGTGACTGGACACGGGTCCGAACGGGTCGATTCGAAACAACAGAGCAACCAAGAGATTTAAATGAGCACGGTAATCAACGCGAATATGGTGTCCGAACTCCGGAAAAAAACCGGCGCGGGCCTGATGGACTGTAAGAAGGCGCTGGTCGAATCCGGCGGAGAGCTCGAGGCGGCGGCGACCATTCTCCGCAAGAAGGGCATCGCCTCGGCCGACAAGAAGGCCGGCCGGAGCACGCAGGAGGGGTTGATCGAAACCTACATTCATGTCGGCGGGAAAGTCGGCGTCATGATCGAAATCAACTGCGAAACCGATTTCGTGGCAAAGACGGACGACTTCAAGAGTCTGGCGCGGGACATTTGCCTGCACATCGCCGCGTCGAGTCCGCAGTACGTCCGGCGCGAGGAGGTGGCCGAGGAGGTGCTCCAGAGCGAGCGCGAGATCGCCGCCGCCCAGGCGGAAGGCAAGCCGGCACATGCAATCGAAAAGATCGTCGAGGGGAAGCTGGAGAAGTATTACGCCGGCGTCTGTCTGCTGGATCAGCCTTTCGTGAAGAACCCGGATCAGTCAATCAACGAATTGATCAAGGAAACCGTCGGCAAGCTTGGCGAGAACATCGTTGTCTCCCGCTTCGCCCGTTTTCAGATCGGCGAGTGATCCGGGCCGCGTGCCCGCCTTAGCGGCGGCGGGCGAGGCCGCTGTACTCGATCCGGCTTTCTCAACAACCGCCAGTGAGGTTCCGCG
>SLOW01000310.1 GCA_007132315.1 Opitutales bacterium | reverse complement strand
TGCCGTACCTCCATGATTTCGTTGAAGGTCATGTCGCCCAAACGCTTGGAGCGGGCTCGTCCGCCCAGAATCTCCCTCAGGGGAAGCCGAATGGCGGTCTGTCGGATGGAGGGTGAGGGACGCGCTTCGCGTAGGTTTTCGGGGTCGCTGCCGCTGCGGGCCTCGGCATAGACGTCGCGCAGAATCAGCAGGATGGACTCGGTTTCTTCTTCGTATCCGAGCACGCCTTCCTCGGCGTGCAGGAAGCGCGAGACCATGCGGTTGTTACCGAGCTCCCAAAGCCACAGGTCGCGCAACTCGTTGTCCCGCTTCTCCCCGACGTAGATGATGTATCCCGGGAAGTCCCGAACAAAACGCTTCTCCACGATGTAGTTCAGGGGGTTCTCACGGATGGAGGCGCTCAGATCCTCGCGGTACTGGGCGCGTGCGTTGGGAGCGTAGTAAAAGTTGATGGTGACCGAAAACGCCACGCCGAGCACAGCCAGGAAAAAGACCGGTGCTGAAATCTGCATCAAACTCATGCCGGCCGAGCGCATGGCGGTGATCTCCCGCTGGGCGGAAAGCCGCCCCAGGACGAGCAGAACCCCCGTCAAAATGCCCAGCGGCAGGGCGTAGGCGATAACGTACGGAACCAGGAGCGACAGCAGACGGAAGAACAGCGGAAAACTCAGTTGCCCGTCGGTCAGAAGCCCCACCACATCCCGGAGCACGTTCCCGACGATCAGCAGGAACGCGAATACCCCCACCGCGAAAAAACTGGCGGCGAGCAGGCTCTTGAAAATATAGCGATGCAGAAGGTTCACGAGAAATCGAGCTCGGGATCGATTGGCCCGAGCGCGGTTCGAACGGTTTGAATCGAGTTTGAACCGCGGCAGCCCGGATGATCAACTGGAATTCGCCTCGGGTTTGTCTTTCGGAGACCGGCGGGGCGCCGCGAGGCTCGGGCGCGCGGGAACATTCGGCGTCTCTCACCGCGTCAGAACCGGAAAATCGTTCCGAACCGTTTTCCCAGCAACATGTTGGCGCCAACAATGGTGACCGCGAGAAAGAGCATGGCCCAGACGCCCAGGGCCGAGGCCACAAAGCGGCCGTCGCCCATCAGCTGGAAGAGTTCGTAGATCGCCTTGGTGATCGGATAATACACCTGCTGCTGCGCGAGTATCAGGGAGTCGGATACTTCCAGCATGGCGAACGAAAAACAGAGCAGGGTGCCGGCCATGATGTTCGCGCTGATAAGGGGAAGGGTGATCTTGAAGACGGACTTGAGCGGCGGGCAGCCGAGATTGCGCGCGGCTTCCTCGTACTCCTCGCTGGTCTGCTGGAAACCGGCGGCGGCGGCTCGTACCATGAAGGGCAGCCGGCGCACGGCGTAGGCAATCACCAGCAGGACGGTCGGGTCTTCCAGTGGATTGAGGAAGCTGAAGAACTTGCCTTCCCGGCTCATGGCCAAGTAGCCGAAGGCGATGACAATGCCCGGAACGGCCAGCGGGAGCATGGCCAGCGAGTCGAGAACGTGCCGGGCGGGCAGGCGGGTGCGCACCACCACGTAGGCGATGGAAACGCCCAGGATGATGTCGACGACGGCGGACAGGCTGGCGTACTTGAGACTGTTTCCGATCGACGACACCGTCAGCGGATGGCTCAGCGCCATCTCGTAGTTTTCAAGGGTCCAGGAACGTGGCAGAACGGACTGATACCAGTCGTGGGAAAACGAGATGAAGAGCACGCCGAGGTGCGGCAGGACGGCGATAAAGGTCACTCCCACGAACAATCCGCTGCACGCCCAGGCCGCCGGACCGCTCAGCTTTCGCGGGCTGCGGGCGACGGTAGCCCGGGCCATCATGGCGTGGTGCGCGCGCCCGAGGAAGCCTTTGCCGAGCACGTAGAACACGAGGGTGAAGGCGAGGATGACGATGACGAGGGCGTAGGGAAACGGGTTGGCGCCGATGTCGCGGATCCCCGTGAAGATCTGCACGGCGGTGACTCGCGTGTAATCGAATATCAGCGGCACGCCCAGCTCGGTGAACGACCAGATGAAGACAATGGTGCCTCCGGCGAAAATCCCCGGGCGAATCAGCGGATAGGTGACCTTGCGGAAGCGCCGGATGCCGGTGCAGCCGAGATTCTCGGCGGCTTCCTCCATCGCCGGATCCACGTTGGCCAGAGCGGCGACCAGATTCAGAAAGAAGATGGGATAGAGGTGCAGGGCGTTCATGATCACGACACCCCAGAATCGACCGCGGCCCAGCCAGTCGATGGTGTCGCCGTTTGCGAGAATGCCGATGTGCGTCAGGACCGCGTTCACCGCGCCGTACTGCCCGAGCATCTGTTTGATGCCCATCGCCCCGACAAAGGGGGGGAGGATGATCGGGATCAGAATCAGCGCGGTCAGAAGCGCTTTGCCGGGGAACGCGAACCGGTCGGCCAAATAGGCGAGCGGCATGGCGATCAAAAAGGACAGCAGAGTGGAAAACACACCCATCATGAACGCGTTGCGCAGCCCCTCCAGGTAGATCGGATTGGCGAACACTTCGACGATGTACGCGAGGGTGAAGCTCCCGTCGGCGTCGAACACGGCGCCTTGCAGAATCTGCCAGATCGGCCAGACGAAAAACGCGGCGAAAAAAGTTCCCGTGAGCGCGAGTACGAATATGGAAAAGGAACGCGACATGGGGCAACTCTCAGCCGGCCGGAGAAAGAAGGTTCTGGTAGTGCGATGTTGGCTTCATCCTGGATCTGGCGGTTGAAAGCGGATTTGAACGCACCGCCGGACGATAGGCAATCGCGAATCCGCAGTGCGGGGATCGACGGCGTTCGGTTTAAGGTCTTGTCACGCAGGTCGGTGCCTCACACCGTCGCGACGCTGTCCGAAGAGTGGCGCTACTGTCTGCGGGCAGGTGTTTCAGCACCACGTTCGGTCCGCAACTTGCACCGGTGTCCGTTTCAGCGTGCGGTGCACAAAAAACCTGCTCCCGGCGAGGCCGGGAGCACGTCGGACGAATGTAGGCCTGTCCGTGAGGGCAGGGAGCCGTGTGCCGGAGTCCGTCACCAGGGCCCGCTTCTCACGGAGCGACCTACGGGTGACGAGCCCTGCCAGAATCCCAATCCCCAATGAGCGGTCTTCAACTCATCCGGGCGATCAGGATCAGACCCGCGATCAGGACGCCGAGGTTCAGGCGGAAGGTGATCTTGTTGAGTTTTTTCCATTCCTGGCGTTCGCGGGAGTCTTTTTGTTCTTCGGGCGATTGCTTTTCCAGGACTGATTTCAGGCCGTTGAGACGGGGGAGAAAGTAAAAGCGGCAGAGGCCTTCGATCGCCACGATCGCGCCTCCCAGGCCGATGGCGATCCAGCGCTGAAATTGCAATTGCAGCAGAGTTCCGGCCAGGATCACCACCAGGCCGCAGGCGATGCCCAGGTAATAGTATCGGGGGAAGAGGGCGCCGGTGACTTTGATTCGCGTATCCGTCTTCAGGATGCGTTGCAGTACCGGGGAGACGAAAAAATTGAAGTACACCACTTTGCCGACCAGGACGGCGGCGCTGAGGGTGACGAGAAATCGCGCGAGAAAGGCGAGTGCGGTTTCCATGATACGGAAGCGGGTTCAGACGGCTACGGCGTCGTGGTCTTTGCCGCGGGCAAACGCCCCCATTTCCTTGTGCAGGGGCGCCGGGAGCAGGCAATCGAGATACACCCCTTCGGCGGCCGGTTTTTTCGACCGCACGCAGTCCACCGCGTGCAGTTTGGAAATCAGATCGTAGCGATCGTGCGGGATCAGCAGTTCGACTTCAAAGAGTTCGCCGGCGATCATCGCCGCGCATTTTTGCATGAGTTCGGGCAGGCCGTGGCCGGTGCGGGCGCTCACAAAGCAGGCGTTGGGAGCTTGCAGGCGGAGGGTATGCAGACGCGAATCGTCGTTTTCGTCGCATTGGTCCACTTTGTTGAAAACCGTGATCACCTGTTTCTCGTGGGCGCCCAGTCCGGTGAGCACTTCCATGGTGGTGGCGTGGTGTTCTTCGATGTCGGGGTTGGTCAAGTCGAGGACGTGAATCAGGAAATCCGAGAACACCGCTTCCTCCAGGGTGGCGCGAAAGGCGTCCACGAGGTCGTGGGGAAGGCGACGGAGGAAACCGACGGTGTCCGAAATCAGGAGCTTCTGCCCGGTGTCCAACTGGCACTGGCGGGTGGTCGGGTCCAGGGTGGCGAACAGTTTGTCTTCCGCCAGGACGTTGGCGCCGGTGATGGTATTGAGCAGGGAGGACTTTCCGGCGTTGGTGTAGCCGACGATGGCGGCGGTGGGAACCGGGCGCTTCAGCCGGCGGGACCGCTGGACGCCGCGCTGCTTGACCACCGTGGCCAGATCCTTGCGCAGCCGGGAAATGCGGTCCTGGACCATCCGCCGGTCGGCCTCGAGCTGGGTTTCCCCTTGGCCGCGCATCAGCGTGCCGCCGCCGCGCTGACGGCTGAGGTGGGTCCAGGCCCGCTTCAGGCGGGGGAGGGAATAATTCATCCGGGCGAGGTCGACTTGCAGCTTGGCCTCCCGTGTTGTCGCTCGTTGGGCGAAAATATCGAGGATCACTTCCTGCCGGTCGATCACGCATACGCCGGACTCGCGTTCCCAGTTGCGCTGCTGTGCGGGCGAAAGGTCGTCGTCGAAAACGATCACGTCGTACTGTTCCGTCTTCACCCGTTCCATGATCCGGGAGGCTTTGCCTTTGCCGATCAAGTAGTGGGGGGTCGCGTCGCGCAGGGGTACCAGCATATCCTCCCGGATTCCGATTCCCAGGGTTTCCACCAGTTCCCTGAGCTCGGCTAGAAGGCGTCCGCCTTCGCCGGGGCGCATTTCGGGGCGTTGGATCCCTATCAACAGGGCCTTTTCGACGAGTTTCGGTTTTTCTTTGACCTCGAACATGCGATCGGTGCGAGTTCAAGGTACCCCATCATCGCTGGCGGTCAATGGGAATTCCCGGATTGTGAGGGGATTCCGGTGGCGGAAAGGCTTTGCTTTGGGGGCCCGGGCCGGTTTTACTCCGTGTTTTATGGACCGAATTGCCGAGACGTTTGAACGGAATAAACAGAACGGAAAACCCTGTTTTGTGGCGTACGTGTGCGCCGGGGATCCCGATTTCGAGACTTCGCTCGAGGTGTGCCGGACCCTCCTCGAGCGGGGGGTGGATGTCCTCGAACTGGGGGTCCCGTTTTCCGATCCGCTGGCCGACGGATTGACGAATCAGCTGGCCGCGCAGCGGGCACTCGAAAACGGAATGACGTCGGATCGGGTATTCGCTCTGGTCGAGCGCATCCGCGAATTCAGCCAGGCGCCGATCGTTCTCTACACCTATTACAACCTGGTGTTCGCCCGGGGCGAGGAGGCGTACGTCCGTCGGGCTCGCGAGGCCGGGGCGGACGGCCTCCTCACCCTGGACCTACCTCCGGAGGAAGCCGAAGGCCTGGTGCGCCTGTCCCGTGAAAACGGCCTGAAAAACATCTTTATTATCGCGCCGACAACGCCGGAGGACCGCGTGCGCCGCATCGCGGAATCGGCCGACGGATTTCTCTACTACGTGTCCCGGGAAGGGGTGACGGGGGTGCGCGCGGATCTCGCCGACACCCTGGCGTCCGGCGTGGCCGCAATCCGCCGGGCGACCCCGATGCCCCTGGTGGTCGGCTTCGGCATCTCCACCGCCTCCCAGGTGCGCGATGTTGGCGCCCTCGCCGACGGCGTGGTGGTGGGCAGCGCTCTGGTGAACTGCATCAAAGACAACCTGGGCGACCGCGAAGCCATCCTGGCGGCGCTGCGGAACAAGATGGACGAACTCCTGGCTTGAAGCGGAGACTCCGCGGTTCTTCCGGGAGGCCGCTTATACGCCGACTTGTTTCAGTGTATTCTGGAGGGTGCAGGCGGAGTTTTGTAGGCCGAGTTGCTCTTTGGGCCAAAGTTTGATTTCGACTTGATCGATGACGCCGGTGCGGCCGATCCGGGTGGGCACGCTCAGGCAGATGTCGCGGATGCCGTAGGTTTCCTGTTGCAGCGAGGAAACGGGTTGCAGGCGTTTTTGGTCGAGGGCGATGGCGTTGATCGTGTCGCGAATTGTTATCCCGACGGCCCATCCGGCGCCGCCTTTTTTCTTGATGACCTCGGCGCCGCTGCCGCGGGTGCGATCGAATACCTTGGTTTGAAAGGCGGGTGTGCATTCGGGCAGGCCTTCGATGGGCAGGCCGTTGACCGTGGCGCTGGACCAGATGGGGACCATGGAATCGCCATGTTCTCCAAGGATCAGGGCGCGCACTTGTGTGGGAGCGAGCCGTAGCTCCTCGGCGATGAAAGAGGAAAAGCGCGACGTGTCGAGTTGTGTGCCGAGTCCGATCACCTGCCGCCAGGGGAGGCCCAGGCGTTGGGTGGCGATGTGTGTGAGGATATCGACGGGATTGGACACGACGAAGACAATGGCGTCGTTCTTGAATCCGGCCGAAATAATGCTGTCGAGAATCTGGTTGAACAGGGAGACGTTGCGGTTGATGAGGTCCAGCCGGGATTCGTCGGGCTTGCGGCGCAGACCGGCGGTGATGACGAAGATGTCGGAGTCGGCCGCGCGGTCGTAATCGCCGGCGTAGATGAGTTGGTCGCTGGAGAAAGCACTGCCGTGGACGAGGTCGAGGGCTTCACCTTCGGCCATGTCCTGATTGGCATCCAGCAATTGAATTTCGGATACGACTCCGCCGCATTGCAGGGCGAAGGCGGCACAGGAGCCGACGCGACCGCCTCCTCCGATAATCGTGGTCTTCATAAGAAATCCTTTCGTTCGTTCATAAAAAGTGGTTCAGCCGTTGCCTGCGAGCCGGTGTTCGATCATATCGGTGATGGTGCGGACGAGTTCTTCCGCCTCGTCGTCGGTACGCGCCACCGGGGCCGGATTTTCCGGCATGGCACAGGTGACGCCGGGGCGGAATTCGTCGTTGTCGCACAGTTCGCATTCGCGCAGCTGAGCGCGTTTGTCGTCCATGCCGAGGCTCTGCCGGATCTGGAGAAGATCCTTGAGTTTTTCCGGTCCGAAGGTCTTGAGGCCCTTGCCGGGTTGTGACGCCACCCAGAAGGTTT
>SLOW01000079.1 GCA_007132315.1 Opitutales bacterium | reverse complement strand
TCACGTTCTGCAGCGACGACGATTTCGATTCGCTCCGCAAAATCGAACGCTACCTCAAGGAGTCCATCTCGGTCTTCTCCGGCAACACGCTCTGCGACGCCGGAATCGCTGATCGTTACGCGGAATCCGACAATGCCGGCGCCCGGCGTTCCGGCAACGATTCCCCCCGCAAACCCGGGTATCGCCGGCGGCCCTCGTCACGCCGCCGTCGCCCCAGCGCGCCGCGGTCGCACTGAGCCATGGAGGTCCGGTTTTAGAGCCGGACCTCCGCCACTCGGGCAGCGGGCTCTCCATTCCGAACGCCTCCGCCGCCCGCTTAGGAGCGGCGCCACTGGGCTTTGTCATGCAGGTCCGAGTTTCAGACAGGACACTTCCGAACTCGGGAAGTGCGTTTCCTCTCGCACACCATCCCAACGCCGTCTGAGGGGGATGCCGGAGGGCGGGTTCATCCGTGATTGCGATTGCTTATCCGAACATCGGCGGGCCACACTGGTTTCCACCGCCGACAATACGATGAACGTTCCACTCTTAGAACTGAACACCCAGAACCAGGCGCTCGAACCGGAGCTCAAGGAGGCTTTCGAGCGGGTCCTGAGGTCGGGCCGTTTCATTCTCGGGCCTGAACTCGAGAGCTTCGAAAACGCCGTCGCGGAGCTTTCCGGCGTCCGCCACGGCGTCGGTGTGACGTCCGGCACGGACGCCATCCTGCTCGCCCTGATGGCGCTCGGCATCGGTCCCGGAGACGAGGTTCTTTGCCCGTCCTTCACCTTTTTCGCCACCGCCGGCTGCATCGCGCGCGCCGGTGCGGTGCCGGTCTTCGTCGATTCGGAACCGGAGACCTTCAACATCGACGTCGAGGACGCGGAGCGCCGGATCACCGAGCGGACTAAGGCGATCATCCCGGTGCACCTGTTCGGACAGGCGGCCGACATGGACGCGATCGCGGAGCTGGCGAAACGTCACAAGCTGGCTGTGATCGAGGACGCCGCCCAGGCGCTCGGGGCCGGGCACCGGGGACGGCCGGTGGGCGGTATCGGCACCTGCGGGACGTTCAGCTTTTTCCCGTCGAAGAACCTCGGCGGCTTCGGCGATGCCGGCATGCTCGTCACCGATGACGAAACCCTCGCCCACAAGGCACGGATCCTGCGCATGCACGGCGCCGAACCGAAATATTACCACAAGTACATCGGCGGCAATTTCCGCATGGACCCGCTGCAAGCGGCGCTGTTGCAGGTCAAGCTGCCCCACTGCGAGACCTACAACAAAAATCGCCGGGCCAACGCCGCCGCCTACGCGGAGGCCCTGGACGCGCTGCCGGGCGTCGGGGTGGCGGGCGAAAGCGACGGCGAACCCCCGCGCCTTCTGCGCCCATCGGAGCGGCCGGACCGGTACCACATCTGGAATCAATACACCCTGCGCGTTACCGGTGAGGGCCGCCGCGACGCGTTGAAGAGGTTCCTCAACGAACGCGACATCGGCGCCGAAATCTACTACCCCGTACCGTTGCACCGCCAGGAGTGTTTCCAGCCATTCGAGCCGGCGGACTTTCTGCCTGTCTGCGAAACGCTGGCCGCCGAAGTGATCAGCATTCCCGTCTATCCCGAACTTGGAGAAGCCCGGCGCAACACAGTCATCGAAGCCGTGACCGCCTTTCTGAGTGAAGAATGACGCGACTCAAGATTCCGTGTGTTTCCCGTAGGTTGCTCCGTGAGGAGCGGGGCGTGGTGGTGCGTCCGGGACGCAATCCCCTGTCCTCACGGACAGGCCCACCCGGTGATGCCGCGCCCCTCGCCCCACGCCCCCGGTACGATCAGACGCCGGCGGGTTGGCCGGCGTTTTCGCGCAAGCTGTCGGGGTGCGGTTCGGGTTCTTCGAGGTCGGGTTTGTTCCCGGAATCGCCGTACCAGTAGTAGCGGCGCAGGAGGGCCGTGCCGACAAAGACGAGCTCGAAGACCACAAAGCCGACGACCCACTCGGTACCGCCGCTGCCGAATCCGTAGCTGTGGAGACCGGCACCCAGGATGTAGTTGACGCCGTACCAACACATGAGGATACCCTTGAACCCGAGCACGGCGCCCACCGCGAAACCGAATCCGCCCCACCAGCCGACCAGGCGGCCGTGCAGGACGAACAGGTACCCGAGCAGCGCGATCAGCGACCAGGTCTCTTTGGGATCCCAGTCCCAGAACCGTCCCCAGGAATAGTTGGCCCAAATCGCGCCCAGAATGACACCGATGGCCAGCAACAGGACCCCCGCCTGCAGGGCGCGGTAGATGTAGGCGTAGAGTTCGCGGTTGGCCGCAACTTTGCCGCCCCTGATGATCTGGTTGCCGAGGATGAAGTGGCCGAGCGCGAACGCCAGGGCGAACGCGGCGTAGCTGATGGTAACGGTGAGCACGTGGGTCGTCAGCCAGAAATTGTCGCGCAGAACCGGGGTCAGCGGCGAGATGTTCGGATCGAACATCACCGGCGCACTTTCCGCCACCAGCAGCAGCAGCGCGGCGAAGGGGGTGGCGCTGACCAGGTAGTAGCGACAGCGGTAGCGGAATTCAAAAATCAGAGCGAACACCAGCAGCCCGAACGCCACCCAGATGATCGTCTCGTACATGTTGGTCACCGGCGCCCGGCCGGAAATATACACCCGGGCCGCCATACCGGCCGCCAACAGGGCGACGGCCCCCAGGGCCAGCCCCCAGCTCAGCCAGGCGCCGGGTTTGCGGGCGGCGTGCCAGGTGAGCGCCATGGCGAGGCAGGACAACAGCGACAGGACCAGGGCGATGCGGAACGGATTGCCGTGCTCGTACACGACCTCCGCGCGGATGCGCGATTCCGGCGGCATCACGCCGGGGCTGATGGACCGCTGGGCGTCGCGGAAATTGTTCGCCGCGATGGCGAAATCGAGACCGCCCCCCAGCTCCCGCCGCATTTCCTCGGGCAGGATGTTGGGATTGTAGGCCAGGATGAGCGCGCCCCGGGCTTCGAGAAGGGGCTGCAGCTCCTGTTCCGAGTAGTAGCCGCCGGCATGCGAAAACGTCACCCAGGCGCCGTTCGGATCCGACGGGTGCGGCACCACGGTGAAGGCGGAACCCTGCTCGAGGGAATGGAAAATCTGCAGACGGCGGACCAGTTCGTTGAACTTGTCGTAGAACTCGCTCAGCTCCGGATCGTCGCGACCCTCCGTGCGCGCCTGCAACTCTTCGATCAACTCGCCGAATCGCGGTGCGGTGACTATATCGCGGTAAGCGTGCCGGCGCGCTTCCATGTCCAGCTCGAGCACCTCCTTCACGCCGGCGTGATCGAGCGAAATAATCGGCCGGTGCGCCCAGTTGTGCTCGCCCAGCCAAAGGGAGGCGGCGAAGGTCATCGGATCGAGCCGGACGCCGTCCTCGAAGGTCAGGCTCCGCCGGCCGGAAATGGTCAGCAGGCTTTCCTTGGCGAATGTCAGCAGCGGCTTCTTGCGGCCGCCTTCCTGGATGATGACGTCCTCCAGGACCGAAAAGTCGTGCTCGGGACGCTCCGCTTGCGCGGGCGCGGCGGGCACTACCTCCGGAATTCCACCGATCTCGGCGTGGACGGCCAGGACGGCGAACGCTCCCGCGAGCAGAGTGATGATACTGGTCTTCATGACGTGGTGTTCTTGCGATTCTTGAGTGCGTCATCCAGCGCGTCCTCGGGACGGCGGCTGCGGTACGGACGGACGTAAAAGATGATGAATATTCCGGAAATCAGGATGAGGGATCCGATCCATTTCAAAGACCAGCCCGGATCGCGCAGCACCTGGACGACGCTCAGGTCGAGGTCGTCCGGCTCCCAGTGGGCCTGGGAGAATTTATAGGTCAGACCGGTCAGCAGCCGGTGAAAACCCTGCGGATACATCGCCGGGTGGTTCATGCCGGCGGTGTCGCGGATCTCCTCGCCGGTCTCCGGATCTCTGAAAATCAACGTGCTGACAAAGGCGGCCGGATTTTCCGTTCCCGGGTCCCGGGGCACGTCGAAGGCTTCCAGCTCGACCGTAAACGGCAGCGGCACCCGCCGGTTTCCGAAGCCGAAACGGACAACCTCTCCGTCCACATGAGCGCTTTCGGTGTCACCGGCGATGAACCACTGGCGTTCGCTGCGGCGGCCGTCGCCCAGGTCGAGCCAGCCCCGCACCCCGGTCAGGCCCCGCTCCGACACCCCGCCGATCTCGGACGTGCCGTTGGTTTCGACAATTTCGCGGCGGTATTCGGCCTCCGGGTAAGCCTGCTCCAACGTCGCCACCCAGTCGGCCCAGCCGGTTTCCAACGACTCGCCCGCCTCCAGTTCACCCTCGCGGACTTGGCCGCGGGAGTCTGAGATGGCGTAGGCCACGCGACCGTCCTCGAGCGGCAGCACCTGCAAGAGCGGCATGCCGTCCTCGCCGGTCTCCTCGGACGGCCGGATCGCGTCCACCAGACTGATCTGGGCGAGGCCCTCGAGGCTCTCGAACGACCGGTTGGCCGGACGTTCCACCAGGATCGCATCCAGTTCTTCGCCACCCATCATCGAGCTCCTCAGGGTGAATCTGGCTCCCGGATTGTCCGAGCCCGGATCGGGCTCCAGGCTGATCTCCTCGCGCAACTGGTCGGAAAACCGGTCGAAGAGCAGCGTCGGTTCGCGCGGCGGCTGGCGAAAGATGTTCGTGTAGGCGCGCTGAAAAACAGCCGCGACGTTCGGGCGGCTGGAGGTGTCGAGCGAGACGCGGTGAGGCCGGTGCTCGGAGGGCGGATTGAGGTTCACCGGAAAATCGACCAGGTACAGGTCGCCGTCGTCCCCCCAGAAATTCAAGGCCATCTGCTGGGTCACCATGTGGCGCTGCGGCCCCTCGCCCACCCGCAGGGTGATCGACCCCTCGATTCCAAAATGTCGGCCGATCATGCCGCCGATCAGCAGAACGATGATGCCCAGGTGGGTGATGACGAACCCGGTGTGCTTTTTCTTCCAGGGCAGGCGCGTGAAGGTCGCGCAGGCCAGCGTGACGCACAGGAGAATCAACCAGGCGGTGAACCAGGGCGCCTGGTACACGTAGTGGCGGGCGATCTGGGCGTCGAAGCGGCTCTCGTAAATCGTTCCGACCGCCGAGGCGACGATGATCACCAGAAACAGCCACATGGCCATCTTCAGCGAACCGAACAGGTGGATCAGTCGCCACAGCGTGGACTGTTGCCGCCGGGGACGTCGGCGGTCCCGCGACACCGGTTTCGTCCCGGGTGCGGGCGAAGCTTGCGAACGGCTGGGCTGAGGTGCTGTGGCTTGGCTCACGTGAAGGAATGGATCGTACGAATGAAGAAAAACGGCGATATTAGAATGGCTTTTGCTCCGGAACAAACGGAAAGCGTCTTGTATTAGCAATTGTTCGGCGGCCGCAACCGCCGCTAATACCCCGGCGCGCGGCGCACGCTTCCCGTCCGGGCCAAAAAGCCCGTTCCTCTTCTGTAATCAAACTACCCGTGCGGTCAAGCGACGGGGGACAGGTTTCGGGGGATATCACTCGGATAAGGCGGTTGGTCGGCAACGCGGGCATTCTGCCCGCACCGGCGGCGCGGGAGCGCCGCCCTCGGGGACAGCATCGCGCTCGGTATCGAGACGTCGTTTATGCGGATGCTCAGGCGAGTCGCGATATCGATTCGAGTTCTCGAACGATGAGCCGCACGAACCGAACAGCCTTCGAATTAGCGGGGAGCTCCGGGCTGCGTTCTCCGGCCCTCCCGACCCGCGACCGTCCTCGTCTCCACAAATTATTTCCGCAGATTCCGGAAGAATTCGATCGTCTGGCCTAGCCCTTCGTCCAGCCGGACGGTCGGTTCCCAGTCGAGGTGCTTCTTGGCCAGGGTGAGGTCGGGACGGCGCTGGACGGGATCGTCGGCCGGCAGGGGACTGAAGGCGACGCGCGAGGCACTGCCGGTCAGTTCGATCACTTTCTCCGCCAGCTCCAGGATGGTGAACTCGCCGGGATTTCCGATGTTCACCGGCCCGATCGTGCTGTCCTGGGTCATCAGGCGCATGAAGGCCTCGATCAGGTCGTCCACGTAACAGAACGAACGGGTTTGTTTTCCTTCCCCATACACAGTGATGTCTTCGCCGCGCAGGGCCTGGATGATAAAATTGGAAACCACGCGCCCGTCGTCCTCGAGCATGCGCGGGCCGTAGGTGTTGAAGATGCGGCCGACGCGGATATCGACGTTGTTCTCGCGGTGGTAATCGAAAAAGAGGGTTTCGGCGCAGCGTTTGCCCTCGTCGTAACACGCCCGCAGGCCGATCGGATTGACGTTGCCGCGGTAGTCCTCGGTCTGCGGGTGCTGGGTGGGATCGCCGTACACCTCGGAGGTCGATGCCTGAAAGATACGCGCCTTGACCCGCTTGGCCAGGCCGAGGCAATTGATCGCCCCCATCACCGACGTCTTCACGGTCTTGATGGGATTGTACTGGTAGTGGATCGGCGAAGCCGGGCAGGCCAAATTGAAAATCCAATCGACCTCGACCTTGAAGGGGTCGATGACATCGTGCCGCATCATTTCGAAGCGGTTGTCGTCCAGCAAGTGCCGGATGTTGTTCTTGCGGCCGGTGAAAAAGTTGTCGAGGCAGATCACCTCGTGACCTTCGGCCAGGAGCCGTTCGCAGAGATGACTGCCGAGAAACCCGGCGCCGCCGGTGACAAGTGTTCGCATAGTGCCTACGATTGGTTACGGCTTGGCGGGCGAAACGCAAGCCTCGACGATAGTGTTCCCACGGGAACTCAGCGCCGGGAAACCTATCGAGACCTCCCGGTGGACCGTAGGCAAGGATTCTATCGCCTTAGGATTAAAGCGAATTGAACATTAATAATGAAACTCGGACCGGATGTTCAAATCGGTCGAGATCGTGTTGCCGTGAAAAATAACTTACGTTGTCGGCGTGAAGGTCTCCGAAGCATATAAGACCACAAAAATATCCATAATTATGATACAGAGATCGCCGAAAACCCGATCACCGGAGAACCCTGGGAACGCGGGAATCGTGCCCGCATCAGGGCAGGCCCTTTAAACCCCAAGCCGGCGGAGCCGGTACCAAATCGTAGCGCGCCGCTTCAGCCAGCGCAGTTCCGTGA
>SLOW01000106.1 GCA_007132315.1 Opitutales bacterium | reverse complement strand
TCACTTAAACCAACAATCGAAAAAAGGTCAACCGGTGCGATGGGACCAAACCCGTTTGTGCCCCGCGCTTTCTCACGCGGACGCCCGGATCTTTGAGATTTTCAACAGGGCCCGGCCGGTGCGGGATTCGGGAACGTCGGCCAGGCCCTCGGGCGGGCCGGCGTAAACAATCGATCCCCCGTGCACGCCCCCGCCGGGCCCGAGATCGATGATCCAGTCGGCGAGGCACTGAACGTCCTGGTGGTGTTCGATCACGACGACCGTGTTGCCCGCGTCGCGCAGGCGGAAAAGCAGATCCATCAGGTTCTGCACGTCGTCCCAGTGGAGACCGGTGGTCGGCTCGTCCAGGATATAAAGGGTCTGACCCTGTCCCCGGCGGCTGAGTTCCAGCGAGAGTTTGATCCGCTGGGCCTCGCCGCCGGAGAGAGTCGGTGCGGGTTGACCGAGGCGCAGGTAACCGAGACCGACGGCGTCAAGCGTCGCGAGCTTGTCCATGCTGCGCGGGTGGCTGGCAAACAGGTCCATCGACTCGCTCACGGTCAACCCCAGCACGTCAGCGATGGTGTGGCCTTTGAACCGCACTTCCAGGGTCTCCCGGTTGTAGCGTTTGCCCCGGCAACTCGGGCACTCGGTCTCGGCGTCCGCGAGAAATTCCATGTTGAGTCTGATCACCCCGTCGCCCTGGCAGCGCTCGCAGCGTCCGCCCCGCACGTTGAAACTGAAGCGGCCGGGGCCGTAGCCGCGGATTCGGGCCAGCGGGCAGCGGGCGAACACGGTCCGCAGGAGATCGAACAGTTTGACGTAGGTGGCCGGGTTCGATCGCGGGGAACGGCCGATCGGGGCGGCATCGACTTCCACCATGGTCCGGAAGTGCCGCCAACCCTCGACCCCCGCGTGGCAGCCGGGAACGGTTTTCGCCCGGTTGAGCCGGAGAGCCGCGGCCCGGGCGAGGACGTCGTTGACCAGACTGCTTTTTCCAGAGCCCGAGACGCCGGTCACACACGTCAGCAGCCCGACCGGAAACGCGGCGTCGATTTGCCGCAGGTTGTTCTCCGTGGCGCCCCGGACCGTCAACCATTTTTCGCCTGGCTCCTTGGGCGCCGCCTCGCGGGTGACCCGCCAGTGGCCGGCCAGGTAGGGTCCGGCCCGCGAGGCCCGGGTGTCGCAACAGCCCTCCGGCGGGCCTTCGTACAGAATCGCCCCGCCCTCGACGCCGGCGCCGGGACCGATCTCGATCAAGTGATCGGCGCGCCGGATCGTTTCCTCGTCGTGTTCGACCACCAGAACGCTGTTGCCGCGGTCGCGCAGTTCGAAGAGCGAGGCGAGCAGCCGCTCGTTGTCCACCGCATGCAGCCCGATACTCGGTTCGTCCAGGATGTACAACACGCCGACCAGCCCCATACCCACCTGGGTCGCCAGACGCACCCGCTGCGCCTCGCCCCCGCTCAGGGAGGTGTATGCGCGATCGAGCGTCAGGTAATCCAATCCGACCTGTGACAGAAAACGCAGCCGCTGACGCAGCCCTCCCACTACGTCCTCCATCGCCCGGTTATCCTCTCCCGGGCGGACGAGCGATTCGCCGAAACGTTCGGCATCGACCAGGTTCATGGCGAAAAACTCCGGAAGCGACTTGTCCGCCACCCGGACGGCGGCCGCAGCCGGATTCAGGCGTCCCCCGCCGCACCCCGGACATGGACCGGCCACCATGTAGGCGCCCAGGCGGGCGCGAAAACCGTCGCTGCGGGTCTCCCGGCGGCTCTTTTCCAGAAGCGGGATCACGCCCTCGAACGGCACCGGCGCCGGTTCCGTTTTTCGACCGCGGCGCAGCTTGAACGTGAATTTGCGGTCTCCGGTACCGTGGAGGATGCCGTGCCGGACCTCCTCCGGCAACGACTTCCACGGCGCGCGGGGATCGAAGGGCCATTGTTCGGCGAGTTGCTTCAGGATGGCATTGTTCCGGATGATCAGGCTCTTGCCGCCCAGGCGCCAGGGTTTGATCGCGCCTTCGCGGATCGATTTTTCCGGATCGGGCACCACCAGATGCTCCGAAAACGTCATCTTCCTCCCGAGGCCGTCACATTCCGGACACAGGCCCTCCGAGTGATTGAACGAGAAGTGCCGCGGCGTCAGCGGATCGAATCCGGTGCCGCAGACAGTACAAGCCAGGCGGCGGCTGAGCGGGATCTCGCGCCACGCCTCTTCGTTGGGCCCGCGCACCAGCAGCAACGCGCGACCCCCCCCCTCCCGGAACGCCAGTTCCAGCGAGTCGGCCAGTCTTCCGCGCTGGTCCGGTTTCACCACGATGCGATCGACCACGATCTCGACGTCGATCGGCTCGCGCCCCGAGGGAACGATATTGCGGTCGTCGAGCGAGCGGATCTCCCCCGCGATTCTGACACGCTGGAAACCGCGGTGGCGCAAACCGCCGATCTCGTCGCGAACAACCGACGGCTTCGCCTTCAGGAAAGGCGCGAGCAGCACCGCCCGGCTGCCGTCCGGTTCCCTGAGAACGCTCTCCACACATTCGTCCAGGGTGTGCCGCTTGACGGCGCCGCCGTCCCGCGGGCACCGCTGCTCGCCGCGAACCGACCAGAGAAGCCGGGCGTAATCCGCGATTTCGGTGACCGTCGCCACCGTGCTGCGCGGTGAACCGCCGCCCTCGCGCTGTTCGATCGCGACAACCGGCGACAGCCCGTGGATAAAATCGACGTCGGGCCGGCGCACCTGTTCAAGCAGCTGCCGCACCCGGGTGGACAGACTTTCCATGTATTTCCGGTAGCCCTCGGCGTACAAGGTATCGAAGGCGAGCGAGGACTTGCCCGACCCGCTGACACCTGTCAGAACCACCAGCTTGCCGCGGGGAATGCGCAACTCCAGGTCCCGCAGGTTATGCTCGCGCGCACCCTTGATATGAATTTCGTTTTGCGTGTCCAAAACAAGATCGACGTGTCAGGATTGGGATAAACAACCCGGGCTTCGCCCGAGGAGGCAAATACCTGTGATCAGCCGTCCCCCGACGGTTCCGGACTTGCCATCCGCGAGAAAATCCCGTACAAACCTTTCGAGATTCGGCATGAAACACAAACCGATACTTTACATCAAGAGAGGGTGCCCGTGGTGCCGCCAAGCCAAGGCCTTCTTCGATTCCCACGGGGTTGATCTTGATGTCCGCGATGTGAACCGCAGCAACGCCAGCCTGAAACGGATGATCGAAGTCAGCGGTCAATCCCTGACTCCGACCCTGGAATATGACGATTTTGTGGTTGCCGATTTCAGCGTGGACGACTTCCTCTCCGAACTGGAGGAACGTCCTGATATCCGGATGGAACTTGGAATCGGCGATGACGAAGACTGAGCGCTCCATGCCGGCTTCCGAACACACCGCCCCCGGGCTGGCGGAAACGCGAGCGCCGGCACCGCTTATCCCGTCACCGACCCATGGATACTCCCAGTGAGCGGTTCTTGAGCGCCGGACAACGGAAGTTGCTCGCTTTCACGCTGTCCTTCGCCTGCTGCTTCACCGTGGCGGGATTGTTCGCTTTGCTTGTGGTGATCCTCGGGCGAATCGTGTCCACCTTCTCCACGCTACTTTGGCCGCTGGCGATCGCGGGCATTCTGGCCTTGATGCTGCGGCCCCTGGTGCGGTTCATGGAAGAACGGCTGCGCCTCGGACCGGTGGCGGCGGTATTGACGCTGTACGGGCTCGTGCTCGCCGTGTCGCTCGGTCTGGTTTCTTTCCTGGCACCGGTGGCGCTGAGGCAGATCAACGATTTCATCGAGATCCTGCCGGATCTGGTGGAACGGGCGATGGAAAGCCTTCGGACTACCTTTCCCCAATGGGCCCATCTGCTGGACGAACCTCTCGACCAGGAACGGCTGCGGGAAATCGCGGTCGAATTCTCCGGCGAGATCCGGGAAGCGTTCTCGGCCGCCCTGCCCGGCCTGGTACGCGCCGGGGAGACCCTGGTGGCCGTATTCGCGGCAGCCGTGGCCTTCGCCATCATTCCCGTTTATCTTTTTTTCTTCCTGAAATCGCGCCGCGAGCCCACGGAAAACCTGGAGGAATACCTGCCCTTCCTGAGCAAAGACAAGCGGTCCGACGTGGTTTTTCTGGTACGGGAGTTCATCGACATCGTGATTTCGTTTTTCCGCGGTCAACTGGTGATCGCCCTGATCATGGGCGTGTTGCTGGCCGCAGGTTTCACCGCGGCCGGACTGAAGCTCAGCATCCCGCTGGGATTGTGTCTCGGCCTGTTGAACATCGTTCCCTACCTGGGCGTGATCATCGGACTGGCGATCACGCTACCGACCGCCTTCTTCCAGCCCGGAGGCGGCTGGGAGCTCGCGCTCATCGTGGCGGGTCTGTTCGCCGCGGTTCAGACCCTGGAGAGCACCGTGCTCACACCGAAAATCATGGGCGACCGCACCGGCCTCCACCCGGTCACCATCATCATCGCGGTTTTTTTCTGGGGAACCGCTCTGGGCGGAGTCCTCGGCATGATTCTGGCGATTCCCCTGACCGCCTTTCTCGTGACGGCCTGGCGGCTGGCCAAGACAAAATACCTGACGGCCTGACCGGAACGGATTTCTTTTTTGCAATTCGGCCCGGAATGATGTAATTCGATGCGGACCAAACAGAACCTTAACCATTTTGCCAAGGACTGCTGATGAAACTCGCAATGAATTCCCTCGACCGGTTCCGTGATTTCGGCCTGCTCCTGATGCGGGTTGGAATCGGAGTCACCTATATCCTGATCCACGGAGGCCCCAAACTGCTGGGCGGAACCGAACGCTGGGCCGAACTGGGCGGTGTGATGAGCCTGGTGGGCATCGAGTTCATGCCCGCCCTGTGGGGATTCCTCGCGGCCTTCGCCGAGTCGGTCGGTGCCCTGCTGCTGGCGGTCGGTTTCCTGACCCGTCCGGCACTGATCCTTCTGACCATCACCATGCTCTTCGCGATCGGCGCCCATTGGATTCTCTGGGAAGACGACTGGAGCACCACATCCCACGCGCTCAAAATGGCGATCGTTTTCCTGGGCTTGTTCTTTGTCGGTCCCGGACGCTACAGCGTGGACCAGATGTTGAAGTGAACAACCGGGACAACGTCCCGATCGTGAAACCGCTCTGATTCTCTGCGTCGCGCCGCCGCACAGAGGCCATCCCGAGCTCGTGTCTCCCAAGGTTATCGCCCTGAGCAACGTCGTTGCCACAAGGGCATTGAGATTTCCCGCCTCACTCCAAAATCCCAGATCCAATATCCGAAATCCGATCCATGTCCCGCCGCATCCACACATTCACGGCCAATCTGCTTTGGGAAACCACCTTTTACGTGGATTCCTGGCAGCCGGGTCGAACCGCGCGCGCGACCCACGAGGCCGTGCAGGTGGGCGGGAAAGGGATCAACGTCAGCAAAATGCTCAACCGGCTGGGCGCTCCCAACGAAGCGATCTGTTTTCCGGGCGGATTCTCCGGGGCTCGCTGTGTGGCGTGGCTGGAGGATCGGCAATTCGCTTTGCGCCCGTTCGCGACCTCGCGGGAAACCCGCACTGGACAGGTCATCCGGTCGGCCGCCCATCCTGAAACCGCGTTTCTGGGAACCGACAACCCGCTGGACGCGGAAGCCATCGCCTCCTGCTGCGAATACTTGAGCGGGTTGCCGGAGGGCGATATCCTGGTTATCAACGGCAGCATTCCGGGCTGGGACCAGGAGCGTTACGACGTTTTCCGTTCCACCCTGTCGTCCCTGGCGGAGCGGCTGTTCGTGGCGGTGGACACCTACGGCCCCCCGCTGGCCTGGTTCGCGGGGCAACCGGTGAATCTCATCAAGGTGAACCAGCGCGAATTTTCCGCTCTCGGGCCGGGAGACGACGCCTCCCCGAACGCGGAACGCCTGGCCGACCTCCGCCCGGCCGCGTGGATCGTCACCGACGGTTCGCGGCAAGTCTCTGGTTACGATCCGGACGGTGGAGCCTGGGTGAAGAATCCCCCGGCGGTCCAACCGGTATCGCCGGTCGGCTCGGGAGACATTTTTCTCGCCGCCCTGCTGCACGCCCATGTGAATCACGGCTTACCCTGGGATCAGGCCGCGGACGAAGCCATTCCGCCCGCGGCCGCCAACGCGGCAACTCCGGGCATCGCCGACTATCCCGACGAACTCGCCGAATCGCTGCGCCAGGAGTACCGGCAGGTTTCAACCTGATCCCGCCAACTGAATTCCGTACAGCGTTCCAGCCCGCCCCTGGCGATCACTTTCTCCAAGAAGGGTCTGTTGCATTTTGTCATGGCAATGGCGGGACGGGACTCTAGGCTCTTGGAAGGCTGGCGGGTTTGCCGGACAGACTCCCAGGCTAACAATAGATCTCCCGCATGTCGCCGCTCAAAAAAATCGCATTTGTGGTCAACAGCAGCAAAACCGGCGCCGCCGGTCTGAGCAGCCAACTGGAGCGCCTCGCGCGCGACAAGGGAGCAGCCGTAATCGCCAGCGACGCTTTTCCGGTACCGGCCGGATTTCTGGAGGGCCAGGACGCCTGTTGTGTCATCGGCGGAGACGGAACGCTTCTGAGTGTGGTGCGGGAAGCTTCCCGGGCCGAAGTTCCGGTCTTCGGCATCAACCGGGGCAGCCTGGGATTCCTGACCACCGTCGGAGCGGAAGACGCCCTGCAGGAGTTCGACGCCGTGTTGGACGGCCACTACACAATCGACAACCGCTCCATGCTGGCGTGCGGCAAGGCGGGCGACGGCGACCGCGGCATCGCGCTGAACGACATTGTCATCAAGGAGGAAAAGACGGGCCGACTCGCCACCCTGGAAGTGCGGGCCAATGACCAATCGGTCACCGAATTCCTGTGTGACGGCCTGATCTTCTCCACACCGACCGGCTCCACCGCTTACAACCTCTCGGCCGGCGGTCCGATCATCGAGACCCGCGCCCGGGTCATCGCCATGACACCCATCTGTCCGCACACCCTGAGTAATCGCACGATCATTTTTCACGAGGACACCCGAATCCACGTACGCAATCCCATGCCCTCCGGAACGATGGACGTCACTCTCGACGGGCAACACCATTTTGCGCTGGGCACCCGCGAAGAACTGGAACTGTTCGTCTCACCCCAACCCCTGCCCCTGATCCAGACCAGGGACTATTCGCATTTTTCGGTCATCCGCACCAAACTCGGCTG
>SLOW01000338.1 GCA_007132315.1 Opitutales bacterium | reverse complement strand
GACGAAGCCACCCGGGTCATTCTGATTTATCTGGAGGGCGTGAAGGAGGGGGAGGCGCTGCTGGATGCTTTGCGGCTTACGGCCGCGGCCAAGCCGGTCGTGGTGATCAAGTCCGGACGTTCGAACCGGGGAGCCGCGGCCGCCGCCTCACACACAGGATCGCTGGCGGGCGAGGATAGTGTCTTTGATGATCTGATACGACAGTCGGGAGCCCTCCGCGCCGAAAGCATCGGCGAGGCGTTCGACCTTTGCCGGTTCTTTTCCGGAGCGGCGCTGAAGCCGTGTGGGGAGACGCTGATCGTTACCAACGGCGGCGGCATGGGCGTCCTTGCCACGGACGCCTCGGAAAAATACGGACTGACCCTTTTGGATGATTCTGTCCTGCTCGGAGATCGGTTTACTCCGGTCATTCCCGAATACGGATCGGCACGCAATCCGGTTGACCTCACCGGTGACGCTACCCCGGTGGATTACGACCGTGCCTTGGACATCGCAATGGCGATGCCCGGAGTGGGTTCGGTGATCGCGCTGTACTGTGAAACGGCCGTCCTGGAACCGAACGATCTCGCGGAGGTTTTTCGCAGGCAGTTCGAGGCGTTCAATCGCGCCGGCCGGGCTATCGTGTTCTCAACCATGGGCGGGGCGGGAACCGAAAAGGTTGCAACCTCTTTGCGCACGGACCGTATTCCCGTGTTCGGCGATGTGTATGACGCGGTCCGCTGCCTCGGAGCTTTGAACCGTTACGAAATCCGTCGACGTCTGTCTCGAAAGGAGCCCGAGGAAACGGACATCGACGCGGCTGTTGTCAACGTGGTGGCCGAGGCGACCCTGGCTCGCCGGCGACACTTTCTGTTGAGCGATGAAACCGCCCGGGTGCTCGACGCCGCGGCCGTGCCGTATGCCCGGCGAGGGTTGGCCCGGGACTTGGCGGAAGCGAATGAAGTGGCGGAACGGGTGGGGTATCCGGTGGTTCTGAAAATCGTGTCACCGGAAATCCTGCACAAGACCGACGTCGGGGGAGTCGTCCTCGACGTCAAGAACGCCCGCGAACTGGCGGATGCTTATGAGGGTTTGCTGGGCAACGTGCGCCGGCGTCGCCCGGATGCCGACTTGCATGGGGTCGATATCGCCGCCATGGCGGCGCCAGGCCTGGAGCTGATAGTCGGGGCGCGCCGCGATCCGATATTCGGTCCGGTCGTGATGGCCGGCCTGGGCGGAGTTTACGTGGAGATTTTCCGCGACGTCGCGTTTCGCTCCGCTCCGCTCGACCGGGAGGCCGCTCGCGACATGCTGGCCCAGCTTCGGGCGTTTCCTTTGTTGCTCGGAGCGCGGGGCGAGGAACGCAAGGAGATCGAAGGGCTGATCGACGTCATTCTCAAACTGGGGGGAACCGTCGCCCGGTGCCCCGCCATCGACGATATTGAAATCAATCCGATTCGCGTGTACGACGAGGGCGAGGGCGTCCTGGCGGTTGACGCGCGGATCTTGTTAACATCCTCGGATTAAAGGAAAACACCTTATGAAACGGATCCTCTTCTCCTCTTTGCATCCCGACTCGGGCAAGACCGCATTGTTGCTCGGATACGCCCGCAGTCGCGCCGGCGCGGCCGGTTACGTTAAGCCGTTCGGTGACCGTCCCTACTACAAGAAGAAACGTCTGTGGGATTCGGACGCCTCGCTGATGACCCGGGCTTTGGGCCTGGAGGAAAACCCGGACATCATTACATTGGGATTCGATCACTCCAAGGTGCGATACACCTATCCGGGAGACACCCTGACCGTGCGCCTGCGGGAGGCCGCGGAGAAAGCGGAGGACGGACACGGGGAACTCCTGATTGAGGGCGGAGCCACCCTGGCGTCCGGTGCTTCGATCGGGCTGGACGCGGTTACGATGGCCCGGGCGCTCGAAGCGAAACTTTACGTCATCCTGGCGGGTGATCCCGATACCGTCGCGGACGGTGCCTATGACCTGGCGCGGCGGCCATTCGTCGAGGAGTCCTTTTTCGGCGGATTGATCATCAACCGGATCTCCGAGCCCGACGAGTTTAGGCGACACCACCTGCCGGTTGTCGAAGCGGCCGGTTTGACCATTGCGGGTCTGGTGCCCCGCGACGAATCCGCCTGTGCGCTCACGACCGCTTACCTGGCGGACGAACTCTTTGTGAAGGTATTGGCCGGCGAGCCGGCGACGGAACCGGCCGTGGACAGTGTTGTGTTGGGTGTGATGTCGGCGACGGCAGCCCGGGAAGATTCCGATTTTCGTTCGCGCCGCAAATTGCTCGTCACCGATGGAAGCCGTTCGGATCTCATTGTCGCCGCGCTGGAGAGCGGGGCGGCCGGTGTATTGCTGGCTGCGGACGTGCCTCCCGAAGCCCGCGTCACGGCGCTGGCGCGGGAGAAGAATATTCCACTCCTGCTCAGCTCCGCCAGTCTGCTCGACCTGGTTCGCCGCGTCAAAGCGCTGAAACCGCTGCCGTCCTACCGCGACCCGGAACGCCTGGATCGTCTGGGCAAGCTCGCTGCCGAGTATTTGACGATCTGAACCGAATCGCATCGGCACATCTCCCGGAGGGCCGGCATGGCCGGAGGCGTATCCGGATGGAAATGACGATCCATTTCCTTCGCAACGCCCTCACCCGGCACCACACCTTTCGACGGCGGGAGCGCCGCCCTCCAGGAAATGGAAGCGCTGATCTCGATCTTGGCTCGGCTTCTCAAACAATGAACCCGCTTAACCGGAATTGCGCTCGGTTAAGGCGGTGGATCGATGTAGCTTAGGCTTCCGGCCTGAGTCAACACGCTGGAAGCGTGTGTTACTTTGGGCTTAACCGAGTAGCATTCCGGCCGGACTGGATGTCACGCCGAGGGTCTCTGGTTTTCAATCCTCGCGGGGAAGTAGTTCGACGGTGAGGCGGATGAATCGGCGTTCGTGTTCGGAGAGGGGGTCGGAGTCGAGAGCTCGCACGCGCCGGACGCCGTCCGGAGCGGGATCGATTTCGATCCAGTTCTCGGGGCCGGTCTCCAGGTCGGTCCAATTGTCCAGGTCGGTACTGATCTGAACGCGGTAAACCACATCGCCACGATCGTCACGTCCGGGCTCGCCTTTGGGTTTGCGAAACACGAGTGACAGGTGTTCGCCCTCATCGGTTTGAACCACCTCCGGTTGCGGGAGGTAGGGATCGGCCGCTTCGGTGGGAGGATACCCGAGGGCATAGGCGAGAAGGTTCTGCCGGCCATCGCCTGCCGCGTCGGCGCCGGGGTTCGCCACCGGGGAGCGCGCTTCGTCCCGGAACGAATCGAGTTGCCACCATTCGATCGGGCGGGGGTCCACCAGGAAGAAAAACTGGTGCGGGTCGCCTTGCGAGACGGCGCCCTCGGCGTCGTCGAATGTCGCGTACGGGCGCAGTTCGAGCAGGTATATTCCGGGTTCGCGGAAAAACCAGTTTTCGTGTGAATGTTCCCGGGCGAACTCCCGTTTTTCACCGTGGGGCGGTTCGTCGCCGCGGGTGTCCATTAATATATCCGCGCCCCTGGCATAGAGGAGAAAATCGCCCGGTCCGTCGAAATCAATCAGCTCCAGGAAAAACTCGCCGCCGAAGTTGCCCTCGAATACGTTTTCCGGAACCCCGTAACCGTTGAAGCCCAGATAAACGACGCCAGGAATCTCATCGGTGATGATGCGGTAGTAGCTGTCGCCTTCCTCGCCCAGAAAGGAGAAACCCGGAGACGGATCGGATTCGAGTGTGCGTTTGGCGTCCTCGGTCAGCAGGAGGATGGAGCGGTCGGGGGTCAGCAGTTCGTCGTCTTGGCCGGGCACGCCATCGTCTCCGCGGTCGAGGAGCATCGTCCATGCGTCTTCGCCGGGTTCGTAGTTGGTGCGGATATCGGTGTGGCCTTCAAAGACCACCACCCAGTCACGCCAGGCCACGGTGCCGGCGTCAAGTGGTGCCGCCGCGGCGACGAGGTAATACAAGGCAGCGAAGCCGCCGGCGATCATGTGGACGGACCGGTTCGCCGGGAACCGGAAGGGTCTTGGTTTCGAATCGGACATTCAGGGATCGCGGGCTTCCGGGGGGAGGGCGATATTTTGCCCCGCTTCGATGCGCCGACGGATTTCTCCGGCGGCGATGTTCTTGACGTGACCGTCGGCGTACAGGTAATTCGCCGTGCCGTGCGTGCGGTCCTCGATGGGTTGTCCGCTGCGGTGACGGTCGGGCGCGATGTCGTTGATGACGGCCCTCCAGTTGTTCGCCCAGTTGTTCGCATGCGTGTGGTCGTCGGAAATGGAAATGCCCCGCCGATCGGATTCGATAAACGCGAGTTTTGTCTGGGTGGGAGTCATCAGATCGTCCAGTCGTCGAAAATCTTCGCGGATGGGCTGGTCCATCTCGTCGAGGCCGACGGTGAATATCAGGTCATTCATGACGTAGCTGGTGGCATAGTCCACCTGACGCATCCGTTCGGCGCGCGGATCGGCGGGACAGATCCGAACTTCATCGACGCCATCGAGGTAGTCGGACAGCGAAAGGATCCAGGAGTCTTCCAGCGAAATATGGGCGGTCCCGGGCAGCCAACCGTCGTTGTCGTCCGCGTACATACGCAGGGCGGTTCCGATCTGACGGAGATTGGAGGCGCATTGAGCCCGGTGGGCGGAGGCGCGCACCTGGCCGACGACGGGAATCAGGATCGACGCGAGAATCCCAATGATCGCAATAACGGTCAGGAGTTCGATCAGTGTGAAGCCCTTCGCCTGTTTTCCTCCGGAGTTCATTTATCGCAAACTATTTGCATCAAAGCTCCCCGGATCAAGCCCATTTTCCTAATGCAAGCTGGGAAAATCTATCTCGTATTCTTCGGAAATCCAGTCGAAAAACGACAAATGCCGGTCGTGTGCCTTCGTCGCGCGGCCGGCGGTGTTGCGGCAGGGTTGCGATTATTGCAGGGATTCCCGGAGGGCTGCGAGGCTCGCGACCGGAGGCAGGCAAGTGGTTCCGACACAAAGCTGATAAGCGGCGGATTGGCCTGATTCCTCAGTCGGGTGTCCGTAGAGCCGTTGTCGGGAATGTTCCCGCAGGAAGGAGCTCAGCTCGCCGCGGTCGCGCTCGTTACCGATTTTGAGGACGGCGATTCCGGCTGTGTCGGCGGCGATCGCGGCCAGGGCGTGCGGGATTCCGGCGGGCATTTTGGCTGAGAAACCGGGGTAGGCCTTCTTCAGCCGGTTATAGGCCTTGCCGTAGGTTTCGTTTCCGGTCAGGGCGTAAAGGCGGGAGAAGACGTGCAGGAGGGAGGAGTTTCCGGCCGGAAGGGCGTTGTCCCACCATTCTTTTCGGCGTGCGACCAGCGATTCGTGGTCGTCCGAGGTAAAGAAGTAGCCCGTTGCCTCCGGATCCGCGAAATGTGCCTCAACCGCGGCTACGATCTGTTCGGCCCGTTCGAGCCATTTTTTCGGGGCCGTCTGGGGTTCGCGAAGCGCGGCGAGACCGTGCAGGTCGATGAGGGCTTCGGCGAAAAAAGCATAGTCGTCGAGGTAACCGTTGAGGCTCGGCCCGCGATGGTAAACCGCGTGGAGCCGGTTGTCGTCGAATCGCATCGTCTCCCAGATCGCATCGGCCGCATCGGTGGCGGCGTCAAAGAAATCCGGACGATCCAGATAAAAGCCCGCGTCGGCCAGGCCGGAGATCATCAGGCTGTTCCAGGAGACCAGGTGTTTGGGGTCGGTTGCCGGGCGCACCCGTTTTTCCCGCGCCTGCAGGAGTTTTTCCCGGGCAGAGCCGAGGGCTTCGCGCTCTTCGAATTCGGCGGCGACCAGGGCGGGATTCGATTTGCCTTTCTCAAAGTTGCCTTCTTCGGTGATGTTGTAACTGCGGCAAAAACGTTCACCGTCCCCGGCCCCCAGGACGGCTTCGACTTCGGCCGGAGTCCACAGGTAAAAGCGGCCCTCCTCGCCTTCGCTGTCGGCGTCGATCGAGGCGTAAAAGAGGCCGGTTTCGGCCGAACGCATTTCCCGCAGGACCCATTCGGCGGTCTCCTCGGCCACGGCCCGGTAGAGGGGATTGCGGTGGCGCTGCCACGCACGGGTGTAGGTGCGCAGCAGCAGGCCGTTGTCGTAGAGCATCTTCTCGAAGTGGGGGATCAACCACATGCGGTCGGTGCTGTAACGGGTGAACCCGCCGCCGATTTGGTCGTAGAGTCCGCCGTGAGCCATGGCTTTCAGTGTCGTTTCGACGACCCGATCGATTCGTTCCTCCGTGATGGAACCATCCTCGCCGCGGCTCCCCCCGAGAAATCTCGGACACTCCATCAGGAAATCGAGGGTCATGGCGTGGGGGAATTTCGGTGCCTGGCCGAAGCCCCCGAAATCGTCGTCGTGTCCCGCGCAGATCGTTTTCGCCGCCTCAAGAAGGGCGTTGCGATCCAGCCGATCCCCACCGGACACGACCGGGGTGTTCATGGCGGCGAGGTTGTGCACGATATTGCGGGCGTTTTCCTCCAGTTTCTCCTGTTCGCGCTGGTAGAAATCGCGGACCCGCATCAGGAGTTGCGGCCAGGGAATCATGCCGTTGTCGCGGTCTTCCGGTGGAAAATACGTGCCGCCGAAAAACGGACGTCCGTCCGGAAAACAAAACGCGTTCAGGGGCCACCCGCCGTGGCGGGCGATCATCTGCACCGCTTCCATGTAGATCTGGTCCACATCCGGCCGCTCCTCCCGGTCCACTTTGACGCAGACAAAGTGTTTGTTCATCAGCCCGGCGATGTAGTCGTTCTCGAACGATTCGTGCGCCATCACGTGGCACCAGTGACACGAGGAGTATCCGATGCTGATAATGAGCGGCTTGTTCTCAACCCGCGCTTTTTCAAAGGCTTCGTTTCCCCAGGGATACCAGTCCACCGGATTGTCGGCGTGTTGACGCAGGTAAAGACTGGATTCGTTGGCTAACCGATTCGGCATAAGGGTACCTTACGGCTTTGCCGGACGGATGAAAGGGTGAATCCGTATTTCCTCGTTGCCTGAATTATTCACCGCGAATAACCCAGGACAGCTTTTCTTTTTTTTGCGCTTTTCCCGTAATCCGCGGTTCTCTTTCAATCCGGTGAATAATTCAGGCTAGTGTACCCCACCATAAATATTGCAACTTACAACAATGAGGTTTTATAGTGTGAATCTCGGCTTCCCTTGTGGTCTTTGTGTTCTTTGTGGCTAAATCAAGCGGATCTATCAAACGGAAG
>SLOW01000334.1 GCA_007132315.1 Opitutales bacterium | reverse complement strand
TTTGAGTACCGCCCACGGCGCAACAGGAGTGCGGTTCCTGTTCTCCGGGAAGGCGGGACCATTGGAGGATCCGCAATTCGGAATCAGTTTAATCCAAAATCCGGCTTTTGAATAACGGTGCCATGCAGCTCAGGTAGAAACCTGCTCGCGCGGCTGTTCGCTTTCTTCGATCCGCCCGGCCGTCGAAGGGACGGTAGCGGTCGATTCGGACGCCTCCGCCGTTGCCCCGGCCCGCGGCCAAGAGCTCAAGACCGCCTTGACCAGCGTGGCCAGCGGAATGGCGAAGAAAATCCCCCAGAACCCCCAGATTCCGCCGAAGAACAGCAACGCGACGATAATCGCAACCGGATGCAGGTCGACCACCTTGGAAAACAACAGTGGAAACAGCACATTCGCGTCGAGCGTCTGGATGATCGCGTAGGCGATCATCACGTAGAGCAGATCCGGGCTCCAGCCCCACTGGAAGTAGGCGATACCCAGTATCGGAAAGGTCACGACAGCCGCGCCGATGTATGGAATCAGGACAGAAAGTCCGACCAGCACCCCGAGCAACACGGCATAGTTGAGTCCGAGCAGGAAAAACGTAACGTAGGTCACCGCGCCGACAATGAGAATTTCCCAGAACTTCCCGCGGATGTAATTGGCAACCTGCCGGTTGGTCTCGCGCCACACCTGGTCGGCGAGGGAGTGGTCCCGAGGCAGGTAGCTCTTGAACCAATTGAGAATCTTCTGCTTGTCCTTGAGGAAGAAAAACACCATCAACGGCATGAGCACGAGGTAAACCACAGCTGCCATCACCGTCGGGAGAAGCGCCAGCGATGCCGAGAGGACCGTTTCGCCCAGACGTTCCACCTCCGGGCGCAGGTTCCGGATGAGTCCCTCCACCTGCTCCTCATTGAAAATCTCCGGGTAACGTTCGAGCATTTCGAGCAGGTACCCTTCGAGGGCCAGAATCATCCGCGGCATCTCCTGGATCAGGCGCGTAATTTCACGGTAGAGCAGTGGCACCAGGGCGAAGATGGTGAAAAACATCCCGGCCAGGAACATGACGAAGACGAAGAGCACGGACAGCCAGCGCGGAACACCCCGCCCCCGGAGGGCTCCGACCAATCCATCGAGCAGGTAGGCGATGACCACACTGGCGAAAACCGGAGCCAGCAGTTTTCCGAACAGCAGAATAACAGCGGTGGCCCCGACCAGGAGCAGAATCAGGATGATCACCTGAGGGTCGGAAAAATTCCGGTTAAAAAGACTGCGCAGATACTCGAGCATGAAGAAAGGCCAAGCGTTGTCAGCCATTCAAAGCCAGGATTTACGCTGGCTCAACCGCTAAACGAGTTTTCCACCTTCGGCGCATGATCGCCGCCGGATTCCGCAACGGGTTTTCCCGGCCCCGCGACCGGCAGCCGCACCCGGAAACATGCTCCGCCCAACGCCTCGGAATCCGTCACTTCCACCGATCCGCCATGCTGCTCGGCGCAGGTGCGAACCGAGAGCAACCCCAGTCCGCAGCCATCTTCCTTGGTGGTATTCAGGGGCTCCATGATCCGTTCCCGGGATTCTTCGGGCACACCGGGACCGTTGTCATGGACCTCGATCCAAATCTCGCCATCCCCGCTCCGCAGACGCACCTCGACCCTTCCGGCTCCCTCCGTGGCTTCGGCGGCATTGAGCAGGAGGTTGAGCATCATCTGGTTGAAATGAGCCCTGTACCCGTGGAAATGCCACGTTCTCTTGCCTGCTTCGAATCCGAAACGGCAACTCCTCGCCTTCTTGTGCGACCCCACCAACTCCTGGATTTCGCGCACCGCCGCCGCCAAATCAAATACCCGTACTTCCCCCTCCGACAACCCGTCCCGCGCGGTGGCCAGCCGCCGCGAGAGCTCTTTGAGGTTTTGAGTGGCCGTAGCCAGAAAACCGATCAGGACCGCCCGCTCCTTCTCGTCGGCCTCGCCGACATCTTCGGTCACGCTCTCGATCACGACCAGAACATTGTTGATATCGTGCGCCACCGACGACGCGAACAGCCCGGCTGTCGCGCGCCGGTTCAAATTGAGCAGGGACACGCGATAATCGTTCAGAATCCGTTCATTGCGCGCCTGCCGGCGCAGCAAGAGGAAAGCGAACAGAAACAGAAGGAGCGTCGTCACCACGATAAACACAGCCCCTTTGATTTGTTCGATCTGCCGCAAGTGCTCCAGGGAAGTGGCATACTCGGCGGCGAGATCCCCGGAAAAAAGGATGTAGGCCATTCCGAAACAAAAGTACCCGAAAGCCAGCCATAAGGCGAATCGCACCGGTTGGGTCATGAATCGGCGCAACCACGTTCGGACAACAAGCCGCTTGAGTTTAGAGTCGTTCATGGTCGCACGCCGAGATACAGGGCGGTCCCCACGATGATCCACGACTGGCTTTATCACGGAAACCGTTTATTAATAAGCACATTATTCACCACCCACGGCATCACAAGGCAAATCGGAGACCGAACACGCGAGAGAACACCGAGAATCTCCTTGCCTGACCCGCCTTCTGTTCGCGCAATGGTGAGCTGCATGAGCCGAGGAATCCGATCCATCGTCGCGCTGCTGTGTTTGGTCGCGACCCATTCCTCCGCCGGGGAGTACCGGCGGATCGCCTCCATCAATCTGGCGGCCGATCAATTGCTGCTCCAGTTGGCCGATCGGGACCGCATCGTCGCGCTCTCCTTCCTCGCCGCCGACCCGGAACTGTCGCCACTGTCGGAGGAGGCCGCCGGCATTCCGGGAATTCGGGGTTCCGCCGAGGAAATCCTCACCCTCCGCCCCGACCTCCTCCTGGCCGGCCCCCACGGCCACCGGCACGCCGTGGAATTCGCCCGAAGAATGGGCGTGGCGGTTATCCGGGTGCCGGTCGCGAACAGTTTCGAGGAAGCCCGGGAGATTCTGCTTCAGATGGGCGAGGTGCTCGACGCGGAGCGGCGAGCGCGCGAGTTGGTGATCGACATGGATGAACGCCTGCGAGCGCTGCGCCTCAAGGCGCAGGCCTGGGACCCGGCACCGGAGGCCCTGGCCTTCGGTCACGGCGGATACGCCCAGGGAACGGGAACCATGATGCACGCCATCCTGGAGGCCGCCGGCCTGCACAACCGGGCGCGCGATCTGGAAATCGTCCACGAAAAACGCATGTCCCTGGAGGAACTCCTCCTGTCGCCGCCCCGGTTTCTCATCGCGACCCGCTACCATCCCGACAACCCGACCCGGGGCGACCAATTCGTCAATCACCGCGCCCTCCGCCACATCGAGGACCGCATGCACCGGCTGGAGATCCCTCTGGCGACGGTCAACGCCAGCGGCAATCTGAGTGTCGAGGCGGCGGAGGCGTTGCACGAGCAGGCCGCACGCCACATGCCATGAGCCGGCGCACCGAAAATTGCCTCGTATTCGGGGGGCTGGGCCTCCTGACCGCCCTGATCGCCCTGCTCTCGATCTGCGTCGGAACGGTGTTTCTTTCGCCCGCGCGCGCGCTCGAACTCCTCTTCGCCGGCGAGGACGAACTGCTGGGCGTAGCCGTGCGCGAACTTCGCCTGCCCCGGACGGCGTCCGCCCTGCTGGTGGGGGGAACCCTGGGACTGGCCGGAGCGGTTCTTCAGGGTTACACCCGCAACCCGCTGGCCGATTCCGGACTTCTCGGCGTGAACGGCGGCGCGGCGCTCGGCGCGGTCCTCATGCTCTATACCGGCACCTTCGCCCACGTCTCGCTAGCCCTGCCGCTGGGCGGCCTGGCCGGAGCACTGGCGGCCACCCTGTTGATCGTCGCCCTGACCGGAAAGGCGGGAATCGCCTCGCTGATCCTGGCCGGCGTCGCCGTGTCCTCACTCGCGGCCGCCCTGACCTCGCTCGTTCTGAACTTCTCCCCCAACCCCTACGCGGGCATGGAAATCGTCCATTGGCTGCTCGGCTCGGTGGCGGACCGCAGTTGGGATCATGTCGGGCTGGTGCTGCCGTTCATGACCGCCGGCGTTTTTATTCTGTTCCTCACCGGTCCCGGCCTCCGCGCACTCTCCCTGGGCGAAGACACCGCCTCCAGCCTCGGATTCTCCCTGCGGCGACTCCGGTGGTTCGTGATCCTTGGAACGGCCCTCGCCGTGGGCCCGGCTACGGCTCTGGCGGGGGCGATCGGCTTCGTCGGACTGGTGGTGCCCCACCTCCTGCGCCCGCTGCTCCGGCACGATCCCGCACGCCTGCTCGCGGCCAGCGCCCTCGGCGGAGCCGCGCTGCTGACCGGAGCCGATCTCCTCATACAACTCCTGCCGGCGGACCGGGAATTCAAGCTGGGTGTCATGACCGCCCTGGTGGGTGCGCCCTTCTTCTTCTATCTCATCTTCAAAATCCGGAAAGAATACCCGTGAGTTCCGATGCCGACACATCCCTGTTGACCATCGATCACCTCACCGTCGCGCGCGGAGGGCGCACCGTTCTGCACGACCTCGACGCCGGCGTGCGTCCGGGAGAGCTGTACGGCGTGATCGGCGCCAACGGTTCGGGAAAATCGACTCTGGTGCAGGCGGTGGCCGGTCTGCTGCCGCGGGAGGCGGGCGACATCCGGTACCGCGGACGCTCCATCCGCGCCGCCCACCGCCGGGCGCTGGCCCGGGAAATCGCCTACCTTCCCCAGAATCCCGTCTGCCACTGGCCGCTGACGGTGGAGCGCCTGGTCACGCTCGGCCGGATACCGCACGTGGGGCCCTGGGCCCGGCCGGGGGAGGACGATATTCAGGCCGTCCGGGAAGCCATGGCGGCGGTGGATGTCGAACACCTCGCCTCGCGCCAAGTCAACCGCCTGTCCGGCGGAGAGCAGCGGCGGGTGCTGCTGGCGCGGGCTCTGGCGGGGGAACCCCGCCTGCTGTTGGCCGACGAGCCCACCAGCGGCCTGGACCCCTATCACCAGCTCCAATTGCTCGAGTTTCTTGTGCGCCGAATCGTCCACGGCGTGTCGGTGATTCTCGTCCTGCACAATCTGACGCTCGCGTCGCGCTTCTGCGACCGCCTGCTCCTGCTCCGGGACGGCGGCGCGCTGGCCGAAGGAGATTCCGCCGAGGTGCTCGCACCGGACAACCTCGCCCGAGCCTACGGCGTTGAAGCGCGCCGCTTCAGCTCGGACGGCCAAACCGCGGTCGTCCCCTGGAAGCGGCTTTGAACGATGCGATCGATCAAAGCCCAGTATTTCATCTGCTTCGCGGTCATGGGCGCGGTCATGCCCTTTCTGTCGATCTATCTGAAAGAGGACCAGGGTTTGACCGAATCCCAGATCGGTTACATCGTCGCGGCCGCCAGTCTCTCGGTCCTCGTGACCCCGGTCTTTATCACCCTGCTCGCCGACACCCGCCTCGATCCGAGGCGGGTGTCCGGGATCTGTTTCCTGCTGTCGGGATCGTTCCTCCTGGCCATGGGCCTGTTCGAAGGCTTCTGGCCGGCACTGGTGTTTTTCAGTCTGCACAGTCTGGCCTACGTCGCCCTGCTCCCGTTGCAGGACGGCATGAACTTTTCCTTCCAGCGCAAGCGGGAAACGAACGGGCAACCGCCCGAACCCTACCACCGGATTCGTGTCTGGGGAACCATCGGGTTCATCATACCGAGTCTGATCATCTTTTTCCTGATCGAAGGCGGTTCGAGCACCTCGATCATCCTGGCGGTCGCCTTCGTTTTCAGTCTGGCGGGCCTGGTCAACTGCGCCCTGATGCCCGATCCGCGGCGCGACAACAAACCGCCCGCTGCCGGCGAACAGGCCGGCCTTCCCACCCTGGGCGCCGCCCGCGCCCTCTTCACCGAAAACGCGCTCATCTTCTGTCTCGGCATGGCGCTGGCGCACGCCGCCTCGTCGGCCTATTTCGCGTTCTATCCCCTGTACCTCACCGAGGAAATCGGCCTCGACCGCAAGTGGGCGGGGCTGATTTTCAACATCGGGGTGGCCATCGAGATCGTCTTCATCCTTTCCCTGGGCCACATGATCCGCCGGCTCGGCCTGCGCCGGCTGATTGTCCTGGGCATGTTCTGCATGGCCCTGCGCACCGCCCTGTTGGCGCTGGTGCCGACTGTCGGCGTGGCCATCGCCGGACAGATTCTGCACGGATTGATCATCATCGCCATGCACGTGGGCCCGGTCATGTACATCAACCGCCTGGCATCCGACCGGTACCGGAACAGTATCCAGGGACTTTACACGATGACCGTGGTCGGCGGATCGCGCATCATCGGCAGCATCCTGGCCGGACACCTGGCACAAACCAACCTCCTCCTGCTATTCGGCATCGCGACGTTGGTCACGCTCGTCACCCTGGTCCTGTTCCTGATAGCCTTCCAACCCGAAGAATCGGACCATTCGCCGCTCTGACTTCGGACCGTTTACCCGCCGGCCGGCCCGCACCCAAACCCGGGGCCTTTTCATTTGTCGGCTGCAAGCCGCATGAAAAGGCATTTGAGATCGAACATTTGAGATTTGAAACAGACCCATGAATTCGGGTGGAACACGCGTTCAAACGAAAATACCGCAGCACCGCCTGCCAACCGGGCTGTTTTTCATCGTCAAACCCACGCTTCGAACGAACATTCAATAATCCGGATTCAACCTGAACGATTCACCCGATTGCCACATGCGAACCTGGGAAAGCCCTCACGGCCGAAAGCTGCCGCCGGTCGGACAACGCACACTCATCATGGGCGTGCTCAACGCGACGCCGGATTCGTTTTCGGACGGAGGCGTCAACCTCGATCCGGAACAGGCGGCCGAACACGCGGAACAGCTCTTGGCCGACGGCGCCGACATCCTCGACGTCGGCGGCGAATCCACACGGCCCGGCGCCGAACCGGTGGAAGCCGGCGAGGAGCGTGATCGCGTGTTGCCGGTGATCGAAGCCATCCGCAGGCGCCGGCCGGACGCTCCCCTGTCCATCGACACCTACAAGGCCGATGTCGCCGGCGCGGCAATCAAACACGGGGCCGATCTGATCAACGACGTCCGGGGGTTCACCTACGGCCTGGACCCCGAATCGCTGAACGCCTGGAGGCGGGCCGTAACATCCGGCGAAGCGATTTCCGCCGAACTGTCACCGTCTCCCATGGCCCGGGTCGCGGCGGAGACCGGTTGTCCGGCCATCCTCATGCACAACCGGACGACACCGGAATACAGCGACTTCTGGTCCGAGTTTCTAACCGACATCAACGTCGGCCTGGCCCTGGCGCGGAGAGCCGGCGTCTTGGACCATCAACTG
>SLOW01000053.1 GCA_007132315.1 Opitutales bacterium | reverse complement strand
TCGTCCCTGATCCTGCTGTACGGCGCCGAATTCACCCGCGCTTACGTCGAGGCCTGCGGGCGGACCATAGAACCCAAACCCGCCGCCGTTCGGGTGCAACGGCGCATAGTCACCCCTTCGCCGTGACCCGGCCTGTTCCCGCCGCTCGGGTTGCTCCCGCGGAGCAAAATCTTGGCAGATAGCCGGGGCCGTGATACACTTGGCTTAATCGCGAAAAACCCGTCGACGGAACGGCGCTCGAGTCTCGTCCGCGGACGAACGGTCGAACAAACGTGAACTGGGGAATCAGAGTCAAATTCGCAGGAATCCTGGTGCTCGCGACCATTCTGCCCATCGCGGCCGGCATCATCGCGGTTAACGTTCTCGGTTACAAAAACTATCGCGATGCCGAAGGCCAGCGATTCCAGGGGCAGGCGGAACAGATGTCGGACTTTCTCAGCCTCCGGGTCGATAAGGCGGTCCGCAACCTGCACGACTGGTTGACCCTGCGGGATTTTTCCAAGCAACTGAACGAGATCAACCTCCAGACCCCGCCCGACGCCGACGACGCCTTCATCCGCCATATTCTCGAAATGGAGGAGCTGTGTCCGGACCTCGACGAAGCCGATCCGGTGCTGACGCCCTTTCTGGAAATCGATCTCGCCCGGGACCTGCGGCGTTTCCAGGCCATCAACCCCACCTTTTCGGAAATCTTTGTCACGGACGCTTTCGGAAGGCTGGTCGCCTCGACCAACAAGACCACGGATTACTGGCAGGCCAACGAACACTGGTGGCAGAAAGGGCGACAGGCGTCATTTCAATCGGCTCACATCGAAGGCATCAACTTTGACGCCAGCGCCGAAGTCTATTCCTTCGACCTCGCCATCCCCATTCGGGATCCCGAAGACCCGGAAGGGCCGCCCGCCGGGGTCGCCAAAGCGGTCCTCCAGGCTTCGGACCTGTTCTTCGATCTGGCCCGGCGGGTTTCGCCGGAGAACGTCCGCTGGAAGTGCATCCTGGAAGACGGACGCATCCTCTTCGCCCGCGACCGCGAACCGCTGGAAAACCGGATCACCCCGGAAGCCGCGAGCCAGTTCTCCGCGTCGGGAAAAGGCTGGATGACGGGCGACCTGACAACCGGCGAAAAATCGATGCTCGGGTTTACCCGCCTGCCCTGGGAAGCGGCCAGACTCGACGCCGATCCCGACCCCCCTTCCCCGGAGATCTTGCGCCGTCAGATCGCGGCCCACGCCACCTCCGATCTGACCCGGGACGTGCTGGAGAAAGAGACCGAAACCCTGTTGGTCCTCGTCCATGCACCCGCCAAAGAGGTCTTAGCCCCCGTGCGGGCGCAACTGCGCAATATCACTCTGGCCGGTATCTTTTTCATCCTGCTGAGCACGGCCACGGGATTCTTGATCGCCCGAAACGAACTGATCCGACCGATTCGCACGCTGCAGTCGGCGGCCCGGAACATCGCCTCCACGGCGCGCCTGACGGACCAGCACTCGGTCCGCGCGGCACCCGTCCAGGCCATCCCCGTCTCCACCCGCCGGGCCCTCGAACGGATTGGCACCATTCGGAGCTCGGATGAACTCGGAGAACTCTCGCGGGATTTTGAGGCCATGGCCAATCGCGTGCTCCAGTACAACGAGCAACTCAAGGCGGATTTGCAGGCCCAGACCCGCGAGATTCAGCGGGAACTCGATCTCGCCCGGGAGTTCCAGGAGGCCCTGATGCCGCGCGCCTACCCCACCATCCCGGCACAGCGCAACGCCGGCGGTCTGCGGCTGAGCTTTCACCACATCTATCTCCCCACCAGCACCGTGGGGGGCGATTTTTTCAACGTGATCAAACTCGGGGAGGACCGGGCCGGGATCTTCATTGCCGACGTTATGGGACACGGCGCCCGCTCCGCCCTTATCACGGCGATCATCGGCACCCTGCTGCAAGACTTCGCCTACACCATCGACGATCCGGGCCGGCTGATGGGCATGATGAACGAAAACTTCCTGCACATCATGCGCCACTGTAATGACTTTGTTTTTGTATCCGCCTTCTACATGGTGGTGGATACCGGACGGCGGGAGGTCTTTCACACCTCGGCCGGCCACCCCGCTCCCCTCGTGGCCAACCGCAACACCCGGCAGGTCGCGCCCCTGTACCCCAGCCGGTCCAACGGGTCCGCTCTCGGGCTGATGGCGAATTCGGTTTACACCAGGGCACGGCAGCCGATCGAGGACGGAACCCGCTTCTTCCTGTTCACCGACGGCATCATCGAAGCCGTCAACAGCGCCCATGATGAGTTCGGCCTCGAACGCCTGGAAACCGTCATCCGCGACAACCTCGACGCCCGAATCGCCACTCTGTCCGAAACCGTCCTTAAAAGCGTTATCGACTTCACCGGCCGCTCCTCCTTCGCCGACGACATCTGCTTCGTGGCCATGGAGGCCGAAAACGATCCCCGCCGCAGCACACCGGCCCGCGCCGACTCCGGCGCCGGCCGATCCCACTGACCCTTCCGGGAAACCAGCGGCACGGCGACCGCCGGCCGAACCACCACCGCCCTCCCCGGTTTGACACGTCCGGGCCGGACGATTTGATTGTCCGGTAACGATGTCCAGGTTCACCGAGATCTTCGACAGGCTTCCCCTGGAGGCATTGAGGCGGCAATCGCTGGATACCAGCGAACGCACGCTGCTGCCCATTCTGCAACGCGGCCGGGCCGCGACGTTGGCCGATTTCGCCGCGCTGATATCTCCCGCGGCCGGAACGCAACTGGAGGAGCTGTCGCGCCTCTCTCAAAACCTCACCCGCAAACATTTCGGCAAAACCATTCGTCTCTTCGCTCCCCTGTACCTCTCGAACGAGTGCGTCAATATCTGCAAGTACTGTGGATTTTCGCGGCACGTGGACATTCCGCGCATCACCATCCCGGTGGATCAGGCGGTGCGGGAAAGCCGGGCGCTGGCGGACCAGGGATTCCGCTCGATCCTCCTGGTGGCGGGCGAGCATCCCAAGTCCGTGTCGAATGGATACGTCGAGGAAGTCGTGCGCCGGGTTCTGCCGGTCATGCCCAGCGTGGCGCTGGAGCTGGGGCCCCTCCGCACGCACGAATACGCTCCGCTGGTGAACGCCGGCTGTGAAGGGCTCGTGGTGTACCAGGAGACGTATCATCGCGAGACCTACAAGGAAATGCATCCCGCCGGCCCGAAGAGCAATTTCAACTGGCGCCTGGAAACCCCCGAGCGGGCGTACGAAGCCCGTTTCCGCCGCATCGGCATCGGCGCGCTGCTCGGCCTCTACGACTGGCGCTGGGAGCTCATCGCCCTGGCCGCCCACGCCCAGTACCTCACCCGTCGCTGCTGGCGGACCCAAATCACATTGAGCCTGCCGCGCCTGCGTCCGGCCCCCGGCGAATTCCAGCCCCGCCACGCCATGAGCGACCGCGAGTTCGTCCAGGCCATTTGCGCCCTGCGCCTGTTGCTGCCGCACGCCGGCCTCGTTCTTTCCACCCGCGAATCGCCGCACCTGCGCAACGGCCTGATCCGACTCGGCATCACCAACATGTCGGCCGGGTCCAGCACCGAACCGGGGGGCTACAGTTCGTACGATCAGAACGACTGGAAACAGACCCGCGAGCAGGAAGGTGAACAGTTCCACATCTCGGACGAGCGCTCTCCGCGCGAATTCGCCGAGGCGATCCGGACCCAGGGTTACGAACCGGTCTGGAAGGATTTCGATCAGTCACTGGTATCCTCCGGTACGCCGTCGGAAACGCATTTATGACCACAGTAGCTTCCATTGAAATCACCGCCAACGGACGGGCGTTCACGCGTCCGGCCGGACTGCCGCTGACCGAGTTCCTCACCGAACTCGGCTTCGCGCCGGGTCTGGTGGTGGTCGAGCGCAACCGCCAGGCCCTGACTCCCGCGGAAGCACGGCAAACGGTGCTTGAGGACGGGGACCGGCTCGAAATCGTGCGGATCACCGCCGGTGGTTAGCCCCGAAGGGCCGCTATGAAAGCTCAAGCGGTCGAACTGCCCGGCCTCTCGGCCACCCTCGATCAACTCCGGTACCACTATGCCGGAATCACCATCTCGGAGCAACGTCCGCACGCCTTTATCTACTTTATCACCCTGGCGAACCACTCCGAACACACCGTGACCTTCCTCGGCCGAAAGTGGGTGATCACCGACGACGAGGGCGAAACGGAGGTCATCGAAGGCGACGGCATCGTCGGCGAAACGCCGCGACTCGCTCCGGGTCAGACCTTTTCCTACAACAGTTACCACTGCACTTCGGGAAACCGTCGGGTCGCCGGGAGTTTTCACGGTGTGGACGAGCAGGAACGCCACGTCTTCACCCGCATCGCCCCTTTCCGTCTGACCGTTCCGGTTTGAGCTGGAACACGGCGCGACCTCGCGCCCGCCCCCAAAAAGACCTTGTCTCGCCGTCCCTCGGGATTAGGGATGGAAAACCAATGAAAATGATCGACCTGAACCGGGAGGGGGGCATCGGCGCCAATTGCCTGTACTGTGAACTGGGCACTTTCCGCTTTCTGGTGGACGCGGGTCTCCATCCGAAAAAGGTCGGCCGCGAAGCCGTGCCGGACTTCGATCGCATTCGGGACATCGACCTCGATTTCATCCTGCTGAGCCACTGCCACCTGGACCACCTGGGCGCGCTTCCCCTCGCCCTGGAAGGACGTCCGGAAACGGACGCCCTCATGAGCGTGCCCAGCCGCACGCTCTCCGAGCGCATGCTCCACAACTCCTGCAATGTGATGAAGCGGCAGAAGACCGACCTGTCCATCGAGGAGTATCCGCTTTTCTCCCACGAAGATGTCGATCGTCTCAGCCGGCAGTTCCGGCCGCTTAAGTTCGATCGTCCCGAAACCCTGCGCAAGAACGGCGAGAGTCTCGAAATCACCTTTTTCTCCTCGGGACACGTCGCCGGCGCGGCGGGAGTCCAGTTGAAGCAGGGGGACCGGCGGATTTTCTTTTCCGGCGACGTCCTGTTCGAACCGCAGCGCATCCTCCAAGGGGCTCATTTCCCGCCCCACCACTTCGACACCATCATCCTCGAAACCACGCGCGGCGCGACCGAACGGGCGCCGGACAAAAGCCGCGGCCAGGAAGTGGCCCGGCTCATCGACACCATCAACACGACCCTGCAGGGGGGCGGTTCCTGCCTGATCCCGGTTTTCGCGCTGGGCCGCATGCAGGAGATCCTGACCCTGCTGCGCGACGCCCGCAAGGCGGGAGAACTCGTCGAATCCCCGATTTACTGCTCGGGTTTGGGCATGGACCTGGCGGACTACTTCGACCAGATCTCCAAGCGCACCGGGCTGGTCGATTTCCGCCGGCAAGTGCTCAAAGAGCTGAAGGTCAAACCCCTGCCCCGCAAGCTCAAACCCGGCCGGGACCTCAACGAGAACGCCATTTACGTGGTCAGCAGCGGGATGCTGGTGGAGAACACCCCCTCCTACCAGGTCGCCTCGTGCCTGCTGGGATTCAAACGCAACACGATCTGTTACGTCGGCTACTGCGATCCGGACACCCCCGGCGGCCGCATGCTGGAAGATCCCGAGGCGGACGAGTTCGCCTTTGAAGCACTCGATTACACCTCTCCCATGAAAGCTCGGATCGAGCGCTTCGAGCTCAGCGGACACGCCGACCGCGACGAACTGATCGAATTCGCCATGGCGGCGGAACCCCGGGCCATCGTTCTCACCCACGGCGATCCCCCCGCCCGGGCGTGGTTCCGGGAGACGATCGAAAAGATCGCTCCCTCGATCAAACTGGTCGATCCCGAACCCGGGGAGGTATATGAAATTTGACATGAAGCGGAACGCGCCATGACTCCCGCCTCGCCGGGCTTCCTCGGGCGCCTGCTGCGGGGTATCGAACGGGCCGGCAACCGGTTGCCGGATCCGGTGGTGTTCTTTTTGCTGGGCATTTTCCTGGTGCTCGCGCTCTCCCAAATCGCCGCTGCCGGCGAGTGGCGGGTGGCGGAGCGCCTGCCCGAAGTGACGGCCTCCGACGATGGGCGGGAGTCGGTCAACTGGGTCGAGACCGGCCGGTTCTTCGAAGCGGAGAGCCTGCTGACTTCCGACGGGATTTACTGGATCACGGTGAATCTCGTACCGAATTTCGTCGGATTTCCGCCTCTCGGCGTGGTTCTGGTGGCGATGCTCGGCCTCGGGCTGGCGGACCGGGCGGGATTGATGAACGCCTTCATCAAGTGCGTGCTCTCAATCACCCCCGCTTCCCTGCTGACCCCCGCCATGGTTTTCCTCGGCATCATGTCGTCGCTCACCCTCGACGCCGGTTACGTTCTTTTGATCCCCCTGGCGGGGGCCATCTTCCAGGCCTGCGGGCGCAGTCCGCTGGCGGGCATCGCCGTCACGTTCGCGGGGGTCTCGGCCGGATTCAACGCCAACCTGCTGATCACCGGCCTCGATCCGATGCTGGCCGAATTCACCGAATCGGCCGCCCGGACCATCGACCCCGATTACGGCGTAAACCCGGCCTGCAACTGGTATTTTCTGATCGCCTCCACCGGCGTGATCACCCTCGTAGCGTGGGCCGTCAACGGCCTGCTGGTGGAGAAACGCCTCTTTCCCAAACCTTCCGGCACGGACGAAACCTCCACGGACACCGAGTTGGGACGGCTTACCCCAACCGAAAGGTGGGGTTTGCTCTGGGGCGGGCTGGCTCTGGCCGGGATGATCAGCCTCGTACTGGTGTCAGTCCTGGTCGAAGGATTCCCCCTGCATGGTCCGGGCGAAGGTCGGTTCGACCGCTGGGTGGACGCCATCGTCCCGATCATTTTCCTCGCCGCCCTGGTGCCCGGCGTCGCCTACGGCATCGCGGCGGGAACCATCCGGTCCGACCGGGATTTCGCCCGCATGTTGAGCGAAAGCATTTCCGCCATGGCCCCGATCGTCGTGCTCGCGTTTTTCGCAGCGCAGTTTATCGCCATGTTCCAGCATTCCGGCCTCGATCGCATGCTGGCGGCTTCGGGCGGTCAGTTCCTCGGGCAGGCCCGGCTCCCGGCCCCGCTCCTCATTCTGGCGTTCATCGCGGTTATCATGGCGTTCAACCTGTTCATGGGGTCCATGTCGGCCAAGTATGCCATGGTGGCCCCGATATTCGTGCCCATGCTGATGGTGGTGAATATCAGTCCCGAACTGACCCAGGTCGCCTACCGTATCGGCGATTCGGTGACAAACGTCATCACCCCCCTCAACGCCTACCTGATCATCGTGCTCGCCT
>SLOW01000102.1 GCA_007132315.1 Opitutales bacterium | reverse complement strand
GGTAAAGCGGAAAAGGGAATCCCGGCAACAGCGGGGCTGACACGTCGCGCGGATATCAGGCGCATCGGTCCGGCGCGGCCGACTCCGTATTTGACGTGGACCCGGCGGACCATTCTCGACGAGGATGGCCCCATGAGCCGTCAGAACGCCCGCGAACAGGCCGCGCATTTTGTCGAAAACGAAACCGCCTTTCACCTGGGCGCCCTTCCCACCGAACAGTCGCACCCGCGCACGGCGGACCTGAGCGAGGTCCTTCGCCGCGACATAGCGGCCGGACTCGACCGGCTCTTTGCGGTGGATGATGACATTCCGCCCGTCGCGGCGCGAGCGATCGCCGGCGCTTCCTTCCAGACCCTGATCGAAGCTTTCGTGCGGGCGATGACCGACCGGCGGCGGATCGTCTTCACCGGGTGCGGCGCCACGGGCAGATTGAGCATTCTGCTCGAAGCGGCTTGGCGCGGCTTCTGGCGGGACATGGAGGCATGCGACCGGGAGGCGTTTTCGGGCCTCGCCGATCTCGCTCAGAGCGTCATGGCGGGCGGGGATTACGCGTTGATCCGATCGGTGGAGGGATTCGAGGATTTCTCCGAGTTCGGTCGCCGCCAGCTCGGTGAAACGGGGGCGGGAGAGGGCGATGTGGTGGTCGCCATCACCGAAGGCGGGGAGACCTCCTTTGTCATTGGCACGGCCTGGGAAGGGCTGGCCCGCGGGGCGGACGTGTTTTTTGTCTTCAACAACCCCGTACCCGTCCTCGCAGCCAACGTGGATCGCTCCCGCGCCATCCTCGCCGAACCCCGCATCACCGCAATCGATCTGGCCACCGGCCCCATGGCCATCGCCGGCTCCACCCGGCTGCAGGCGACCACGATCGAATTGCTGGTGGTGGGCGCCGCCCTCGAAACGGCCCTGGGCCGGTATCTGAAATCCCGTACCGGCGCCTCCCGGACAGCCGTTGCGAACCGCGTTCCGGCAAACGACTACCCGGAACTCTTGCGGACCTTGCTCGACCGCCTGCGAACGCCGGAGAACCTCGAGGCCCTTGCCGGATTCGCGACCTTCGAACAGGGCGTTTACGCGGCCGGCGGCCGAATCACTTACGCCGCCGAGGATTACCTCCTCGACATTCTCACCGACACCACCGAACGGGCTCCCACCTTCAGTCTGCCGGCCTTCCGCAAGCACGGCGACGACAGCGCGCCCGCTTCGTGGACCTTCCTGAAACACCCCTGCCTGCCGACCCCGGAGGCCTGGTCGCGGCTGCTGAGGCGGGACCCCCGTTGCCTGGACTGGACCGCCGACACCTATCGTGATCTCGGCGCCCCCGAGGCCCTGATCGCAACACCGCCGGAGCTCGGCCGCACGGAATTGCACCGGTTTCACATAGGCTGCGAGGACGATCCCTCGCGCCACGCCACCGGAAACGACGCACTGGCCGCAATCACGGCGGGGGAGGGCGCCGGCGCCGGCTTTCGCGAGGGATTCTCCGCGTTCGCGGATCCCTTTAACCGCACCGCCTCCCTGCATATCGGAAGTCCGTGTGCGATCACTCCCACGCGACCGGCTTTTGTCGTTGCCTGCAACCCCGGTCGTTCGCCGCTGGACCTGCCGATGCACCTCGCAGTCAAGCTGGTGCTCAACACCCTCTCCACCGCCACGCTCGCCCGGATGGGACGCGTGACCGGAAACTGGATGACCTGCGTCGAACCGGGCAACAAGAAGTTGATCGACCGCGGGACCCGCCTGATCGCCTCCCTCACCCGCGTCGATTACCGCACCGCCTGCGAGCGTTTGTTTGCGGGAATCGAGGCCGTCCGCACGATGCGCGAGCAAGGGGAGAGCGCCGTTTCCCCGGTACAATGGGCGATACGGCGGTACGGGACGGGTTAACGCTCGGTCAGCACTTCCTTCAGGAGATCCGCCTGCCAGGGGAGCAGGAGGTCGTCGGCGTCCACGGATTCCCGGCTGAGAATCGCCAACTGGGCGCGGTTGGCGATCAGGGACGGGTCGATGCCCAACTCCTCCGCCCGCCTGTCGCGCTCCTCGCGCAGGGCCTCCTGGCGTTCCAGTTCCTCCGCCGTGAACGGGTGACGTGTGCGCGGCTCGCCCGTTCGGCGGGGCAGGGTGGCCGGATCGAGAGCGAGTCCCTGTTTGACCGCCTTTTCCAGGGCTCGCCGGTGGCGGGAAAAAAGGCGCGCGGGCACAATCTTCCGCCAATCGCCCTTCGGATCCCGGTCGATCGCACGAGCGATATCCATCAAAAACTGATTGTTGATGATCTTGAAAGGTGGCAAATCCGCCTTTTCAGCCGATCGCTCCCGCCAGTGCCAAAGCTCGTGAAGCACCGCCAGCCCGCGCGGGCCGAGCCGATTGGCTCCCGGCAGGCGCCATGCGTTTTCATCGCGGTCGCCAAATCCCGCCCGCGCGGCCTCGATCTGCCAGGAACAACGCTGGCGGAGCCATTCAACCCGACCCTTCGTGCGCAGTTCGGATTCCATTCTGGCGCGGATTTCCAGCAGGTACAGGACGTCCTCCGCCGCGTACAGCAGCATCTTTTCCGGCAGCGGGCGGCGCGACCAATCGCTTTTTTGGTGGCCCTTGGGCATTTCGATGCCCAGGTAGTGCTCGGTCAGGCCGCCAAGTCCGATTTTGGACAAACCCAGCAGCTGCGCCCCCAGCATGGTGTCGAACAATCGGGCGGGCTGGAAGCCGTGGTGATCGGCCATCAGGCGCAGGTCGAAATCACTGCCGTGCATGATCAGCAACTTGCCTTCGAGAAGGCGGACAAACCCAGTGAAATCCAGCCCGGCCAGCGCGTCGATCAGGAAGGTTTCCTGGCCGGCCCGCAACTGAAAGAGGCAGATCCGGTTGCGGTAGTGGTACATGTTGTCCGCCTCGGTATCCAAAGGCAGTTCGTCATACTTCTTCAGGTGGCGGACCAGTTTATCGAGGTCATCCTGCCTTTCTATCCATTCAAATTCCGAGCTCACAATCCGTTTTTCTTCGCTTTGGTATTCATCGCCGGGCGCGAGTATAGTCCAAGAATGCCGCCGAATAAATCAATTTTTCCGGTTCCGGCCGATGCTTTTGAATCCGCTGGTCCGACTCCTGCTGCCGTGCTAACGTGAGCGAACCAATGAAAACCATTGTCCTGTGCAGCGGCGGTATGGATTCCGTGACCGCACTCTACCACGCCCGGCGGGAGCACGAGGTGACCGGCGTGCTGGCTTTCCATTACGGCTCGAAACACAACGACCGGGAGTTGCCCCGCGCGCGGCACCACGCCGAAGCCCTGGGGGTACCCATTAAAACCGTCCGCCTCGGCTTCGTGAACGACCTCCTCGAATCCCACCTGCTGGAGTCGGGCGGCGACATACCCGACGGGCACTACGCCGAACCCAACCTGAAACAGACCGTTGTCCCGTTTCGCAACGGCATCATGCTCGCCATCGCCGCCGGGCACGCCGAGAGCGCCGGTGCCGAGGGCGTGGTGATCGCCGCCCACAGCGGCGACCACACGGTCTATCCCGACTGCCGGGAATCCTTCATGCAAGCCATGGGACAAGCCATGGAGGCGGGCACTTACGCCGGTATCCACCTGCTGCGGCCGTTCATCGGGCTCGACAAGGCCGCCATCGTCCGCCTGGGGGCCGAACTCGGCGTGGACTACGCCCGGACCTGGTCCTGTTACAAAGGACGGGAACGGCACTGCGGGGTGTGTGGCACCTGCGTCGAACGCCGCGAAGCCTTTCAACGAGCCGGTGTCACCGATCCCACCGAGTACGAACAAACCCCGGATCTGCCGTCCGGACCTGTCTCCTCCTCCTGACTCTCCCGCCGTGCTGATTTCCGAAATATTCCATTCCATCCAGGGAGAAGGGTCGCTCGCCGGCGTTCCTTCGGTGTTCGTACGGCTTTCCGGCTGCAATCTCCGCTGCGGCTGGTGCGATACCCCGTACGCCTCTTGGCAGCCGGAAGGCCGCGACATGCCGGTGCCCGACGTTCTCGAGGAGATACAGCGACACGGCGCCCGGCACACCGTCCTCACCGGCGGCGAGCCGATGATCGCGCGGGAGTTGCCGGAACTGGCCGCGGCCCTGCGCCGAAGCGACCACCACGTCACCATCGAAACCGCCGCCACCGTCGCGCCCGAGGGCATCGCCTGCGACCTCGCCTCGCTGAGCCCCAAGCTGAGCAATTCCGATCCCGGCCCCGACGCCCCCGCCGGATGGCGCGAACGCCATGAAACCCGGCGCCTCCGGCCCGACGTCATGCGCGCGTGGATCGACGCTTACGCCTACCAGTTGAAGTTCGTCGTCACGGACGAACGCGATATCGAGGAGATCCGGGACCTGCTGGCCGGACTCGAATGCGAGATCCCACCTGAAAACGTCCTGCTCATGCCGGAAGGAACGGATCCCGCCGTGTTGCGCGAACGCGCCCGCTGGCTGGTCGAGATCTGCCGCCGGCACGGCCATCGCTACGCCCCCCGCCTCCACATCGGGCTGTTCGGCAACACTCGCGGAACCTGATGCGTTCCGGATTACCATACCGCTTTCTCAAGGTGATCGCCGGCAACGCCCCGTGCACCGTGTTTTTATTTGAACGTGTCTCCGGTTCAAATTCATCGGGTTATTTCAAATTTTCGGTTTCAAATCCCTTTGCACGCCGCATGCGGCATGCGGCCATCGAATGAAAAGGTCCTGACGACCGGTTAACGAGGCGGATTATTGACGTGCCATTTTCAGGGCGGCTCTGTAGGTTGACCGGCTTATGATTCCCAACGTCCTGGCAGAACGTTACGCCTCTGAAGAAATGCGCGCCATCTGGTCTCCGGAAGGGCGGGTGGTGATCGAACGCGATTTCTGGATCGCGGTAATGAAGGCCCAGCGCGACCTCGGCCTCGCCATCCCCGAGGAGGCGATCCGCGACTACGAAGCGGTGCGATCGACCGTCGATCTCGAATCGATCGAGCGCCGCGAACGGCAAACCCTCCACGATGTGAAGGCGCGGATCGAGGAATTCTGCGATCTGGCGGGCCACCAGCACATCCACAAGGGTCTGACCAGCCGGGACCTGACCGAAAACGTGGAGCAACTGCAAGTCCACCGTTCCCTGAAGATCGTCCGCACCAAGACCGCCGCCTCGCTCCGCAAACTGGCGGAACGAGCCCGGGATTTCCGGGATCTGACTCTCGCCGCCCGCACCCACAATGTGCCGGCCCAGCCCACCACCTACGGCAAACGCCTGGCGATGTCCGGGGAGGAATTGCTGCAGGGTTTCAGGAGCCTCGAGTCGTTCACCGAACAGTATCCGGTGCGCGGTCTCAAAGGGGCGGTCGGCACCCAGCTCGATCTGCTCACCCTGTTCGAGGGAGACCGCGCCCGCGTTTCGGCGCTCGAGTCCAAAATCACCGACTATCTGGGTTTCGAGCGGGTGATGGTCAATACCGGCCAGGTTTACCCCCGGAGCCTCGATTTCGAAGCGGTTGGCCGCCTCGCCCAAGTTGCGGCCGGAGCCGGAAGTTTCGCGCGGACGTTGCGTCTGATGGCCGGACACGAACTGGCGAGCGAGGGTTTTCTGGAAGGGCAAGTCGGTTCCTCCGCCATGCCGCACAAGATGAATAGCCGCAGTTGCGAGCGAATCAACGGGTTTCACACCATTCTCCAGGGACACGTGACCATGGCGGCGGCGCTTTCGGGCGACCAGTGGAATGAAGGCGACGTCTCCTGTTCGGTGGTCCGACGCGTCGTTCTGCCCGACGCTTTCTTCGCCATCGACGGCCTCCTCGAAACCTTTCTCACCGTCCTCCGGAACATGGAACCCTATCCCGCCGTGATCGAAGAGGAAAACCGCCGTTACCTCCCGTTTCTGGCCACCACCACATTCATGATGGAGGCGGTCAAGGCGGGGGCCGGCCGGGAAGAGGCCCACGCGGCCATCAAGGAACACGCTCTGGCGGCGGTGCGGGCGCTCCGTGCCGGAGAAACCACCCGCAACGATCTCGTCGAACGGCTGGCGAACGATTCACGCATTCCCTTGGAAGCGAACCAACTGCAAGCCATACTCGACCGCCGCGAAGACTTTCTGGGGATGGCCCGCGACCAGGTGGACCGTTTCGATCAGGAAGCGGCCGACGTCATCCGCCGCTACCCGGAGGCCGCGACCTACCTGCCCGGCAAAATCCTCTGAACCTCAGAGCTCGGGTTCGTCAGGCGCGCTGTCCTCCCGCATCCAGGGAGTCCGGAGTTCGCGCTGCAGTTCACCCGCGCGCAGGAGCCCCTGGCGAACCTGGTCCCGGTTCAGGTGGGGAACGATGTGGCGCAGCGCTTCCGGATTGCCCCCGTTGGCCATCGACAGGTAACACCAGGCATAGGCCTCGACAAAACTCTGGCGAACGCTGCGGCCGTAATAATACATCATGCCGAGATTGTACTGCGCCCGGGCGTAGTGCTGTTCGGCCGCGTTCCGGTACCAGCGGACCGCCTCAGCGGAATTCACGTCCACGCCCTCGCCGGCGGCGTACAGGACGCCCAAATTGTTCTGCGCCGGGGCGTACCCCTGCTTGACCGCCTTCCGGTACCAGCGGGCCGCCTCGGTCTGGTCCCGCTCGACACCTTCACCAAAATCGTACATCAAAGCCAGGTTGTACTGGGAGCGGGCATCGCCCGCCTCGCCGCCGCGACGGTACCAATAGGCGGCTTTTCCCAGGTCCTGCCCGACGCCTTCACCGCGGTCGAACAGCACGCCCAGCCGGTACATGGCGTCCTCGTAGCCCTGGTCCGCCGCCAGGCGGTACCACCGGGCCGCCTCGTAGTTGCTCTGCGGCTCGTGGCGTTCGTGCTCGTACATCCACCCGAGGTAATACTGAACGCCCGGATCGCCCGCTTCCGCCTCGTCGATAAGAAGTTGCAGATGCGACGACAGATCATCAGACGCGTTCAGGTTGGAGTTGGCGGTCAGGCAACCGTTAAAAACGAGCAGAGCGGAGAAACCGCACAGCAGGATGAACACACTACGGGCTGATGTCATGATGGAATTGTCCGAGGGACGCGTATTAGAACGGGGCTTCAGAAATTCGCGGCGCCACGAAGGGAAACGGCTCGAAAAGCGATCCGATCCCCGAAAAACGCTCGTGAATCCCTCGTCATTTCCGCCGTTGTCTTTTCGGTGTTCATTTCCCTGCGCCGGTTTCATGGAAGACAGTCTCCCCTTAGTGAGGAGAAGCCGGGCTTTGTTTCAATAAAAAACCCCGTCAGTAACGATTGGT
>SLOW01000222.1 GCA_007132315.1 Opitutales bacterium | reverse complement strand
TGCCGTAACACGCAGCCAGCCCCAAGCCGGAACCCTTGCCCACCTCCTTGGTGGTGTTGAGTTTGGCGACCCGCAACATTTGCTGGCGACCGTACGCCAGCAACCGGCGCGTCAGGACCGCCGCGCGGACGCCGTTTCGCTCAAAGGCAGTCCACTCGGCCCCGACGGCGCCTCCCATCGGGATATTTAGCGCTTTCGTTTCTCCAGCGATCCCGACGCGCCAAATTCGCCGGAACGACTTGCGTCCGGGCGGAATTTGAGCTGATTAAGCTTGTGCGCACGCCAACGCAGCCGCTGTCCAAGCTATCATATGGAATAGACGCCCGGGATCGACTCGAATCCATCGACGCAACCTGGTGTGACTTCGCCAACAAAAACGGCGGGGAGGAACTCGCCGGCGAGTCCGTCCTGGGAAAATCGCTTTGGGACTTCATCTCCGATCAGGAAACCGCCCATTTGTACAAAGTCCTGGTGAGCAAGGTTCGGCGAACCGGCGAGACCCTCGCCCTTCCCTTCCGCTGCGATTCGCCCGAATTCCGCCGTTACCTCCAACTCAAGATGTCGCCTTCGGCGAACGGGGGCGTTCAGTTCGTCAGCGAAACCCTCCGCGAGGAACAGCGGCGTCCGATTCAGTTGCTGAACGGACACGGGGATCCGCAATCCTCATTCCTCATCATCTGCAGTTGGTGCAAGCGGATCGAGATCACCAGCGGCTGGGTCGAGGCGGAATTCGCCATCGCGGTGCTCGGGCTCTTCGACGAATCGCTCATGCCTCAGCTGTCCCACGCCATGTGCCCGGATTGCCGGCGGATCGTGGAAGCACAGCTCTGATTGCGGGACACGGGCGCGCCGGAATTATTCCTCGTCATCCACCGGCACGAGACTCAACCGGGCTCCTTTGCTGTCGTTTTCCGGCCGACGGTCCGTGATTCCCGGGGAAAACGTGCGGGCCAGAATTTCCACGCCCTCGGGCGACCGCAGACGCTCCGGCGAAATGGCGATCTCGACGTAACCCACTTCGCTCGCTTCCAGGGAGCCCAAGGTGAACGTCTCCTCCCGGCCGTCGTGGATCACTTCGAGCCGGACGTCCGCCACCGCCTCGGTGCCGCGATTCTGGACGGTCACTTGAACCGGTTGGTCGCCCTCTTCAGCCGGAACCAGATAAAAGTCCGCCAGAGCAAGATCGTACCGGCCGGACTCGTTCCGGCTCAGTGCCCGATCGATATTGAGCAGTCCATGACCGGTTTGGGAGTCGTGACCGGGGGCGCCGACATCATTGGCGGTTTCCCGCAACACGGCGGCCGCCTCACTCGCGCTCAAACGCGGTTCTCGGGCACGCAGCACCACGGCCGCGCCCGCCGTCAGCGGGGCCGAAGCGGATGTTCCGCTGAATTCGGTGAAGGCGTTGTCGCCCCAGGCCGCCCGGACGCCGACTCCCGGCGCCGCCAGGTCCACCTGGGAATCGACATTCGCGAAGGGCGCCCGCCTGCCCCGCATATCGACCGCGGTCACAGCGACGACGCCGTCGTAGCGCGCCGGATAAGGCAGGCCCGTCACCCCTTCGTTCCCGGCCGAAGCGACCAGCAAAACATCGTGCCGGCGCGCGTAATCAACCGCGTCCCGGAGCACCGAACTCTCGCCAAAGGTACCCAGGGCGAGCGGGATCACCTGCGCGCCCCGGTTCACCGCCTCGACGATGCCCTGAGCCAGGTGAAAACTGTTGCCCGCGCCGTCTCCGTCGAGCACGGGTATGCTGATCATTTCCGCCGCCGGCGCGACTTCCGCCACCAGCGAAGCCACCGCCGTGCCGTGTCCCTGATAGCTGCTGCCGGCCAGTTCACCGTCGAACAGATTGACTTCCGGGATGAACCGTCCGCCGAACACGGGGTGATTGTGGATCGCGGTATCGAGCACGGCCAACGTCACGCCGCGACCCCAGTCCGCGTTGTCCTCCGAAATCCCCAACCAGTCTCCCGCCATGTCGCCGAACGCCAGATAGGGGCCGCCCGCGACCTCTTCGATCGGCGGCGGGAGGGTCGGCGACAGAACCAGATAATTGTATCCGGCTTCGGCGCCCCGCGGGAGCCTTTCCTGCAAGCTCGCGCCCAGTGCGAGTTCGTCGAAGCGCACGCGAACGGCGTTCAGTCCCGGAATGGTCCCCACGGAAACACCCGGCAACCCCGCTATCGCCTCCAAATAACGGCGGCGGGCGGCGGAAGAGGGAAATCGAAACACCAACTCGTTTTCCAGGGCGCCTTCCGGAAAAAACACCCTTGCCCTCTCCTCAGCCGCCGCGCCGCCCTCGCTCCCTCTGAAATCCCGCCATCCTTCGGCGGGTCTCGAAGCGGCCCCACGGTCCGCCGACCGCGGCGCGACCTCTTCCGGAGGAACGGCCCCCTCCGCGAGCGGCTCGATGCGGTCTAACAGCAGGAACCCCAGCCCGCAGGCAAGAAGTACGGAAAGTGAGATGAGGATGAGAAGGCGTTGCATGTGATCGACGACGCCCGGAAAGTGCACGAAAACCGGCACGAAAGCAACTCCTGGAAGGTCTGGACATGGACGGGGCATCATGATAAACAACCTTCAACGAATATCTCTTTCGGAAAATCATGATTCCATCGGAATGGGCCAGGCCGGTTCCAAAGACAACACTCGGGGGGAGCAACCATGAAAATCCTTCATATCACCAATTACTACCCCCCCTTCTACGAAGGGAGCACGGAGATTCAATGCCAACAATTGGTGGAGGAGCTGGCTCGGCGCGGCGGGCGCGAGCAGCAGATCCTCACCTCGGATTTCAACCCGCACGAAAACACTTCGTCGAGCCGCGATGTCTTCCGGCAGATCCAGATCGCCGAGCGCCAGGAAAGTCAGCAGGGCGTGTTCCGCGAACTGCAGTTGCACGACAATTTCCCCAACCACGACTCCTTCTGGAAACTGTACCGGCGGGAGCGCCACAACGTGGATGTCTTCCGCCGCCGCCTGGACGCATTCAAGCCCGACCTCATCTTTGTCTGGGGATTTCAGCGGCTTTCCGGCTCGCTTTTGTTTAACATCGACGCCTGCGGCGTTCCCTGCGCTTACGGCGTCTTGAACAAATGGCTGACCGCCTGGCTGAAAAAAGAACCCTGGCTGGATATGTGGTACCACGACAGCCGGGTCAACGTATCGGTCTTCAAGGACCTCATCGAAGGCATGCATCTCAGCAAGACCATCCGAAAAAAGGCGCCTTTCGGCGATCCGCGGAAGATCCACCTCGACCGCAGCTACTTCTGTTCGGAATCCCTGCGCCAAAACTCCCGGCGCGAAGGGTTTGCGGTGGAACGTTCGGAGATCATTCCCTGCGGCGTCCCGGTGGACAAATTCTACCGCAAGGAAAACTACCCCGCCAAGTTGCGCCACTTGCTCTACCTGGGACGGTTGAACCCGGACAAAGACCCGCTCACCGCCGTCCAGGCCCTGGAAATCCTGCACCGGAGGGGACGCACGGAATTCACCCTCGACATCCACGGTCACGGCGATTCCTCATACGAAGGCAAACTCCGCGACTACATCGTCCGCAGCAACCTCCGGGGAGCCGTCAGCTTCCGCAACACCAATGAGGAACAGCAGCATGTGACGCTCTATTCCTACGATATGCTCCTCGCCACGTCCAAGTGGGCGGAACCGTTTCCCCTCATGCAATTGAAGGCCATGGCGGCGGGCCTGCCGGTTGTCAGCACGCTGGAAGGCGGGCACGCGGAATTGATCCGCAACCGCGAGAACGCTCTCGCTTTCAAGACCGCCAGCCCCGAAGACCTGGCGGAGAAGATCCTCGAGCTCTCCGAAGACACCAAACTCGTCAAATGCCTGACCTCGACCGCCTACGACGAAGTCCGCAGCCGCTTCTCGCTCGACCATGTGGCCGAACAGGTGAATGCGTTCATCGACAAAGCCATGCAACCGGCCGCCTGATCCGGGCGGCCTCACGCCCGCTCCTTCACCGGTCCCAGCTCGAGCAACAACGCCCGCCACCGGCCGGCACGTTCCGCCGGGGATTCCGGCGATTCCCCATTCCCCGCTTCCATCACGGCACGCAACGTTATGATCGAAAACGGCTTCGGAAGGACAAAACGATCCCAGCTCCGCAACCGCCACGCCCTGGAAAAATCAGCGTTGATCAACAGCGCACGCGCTCCCGTGCGCGAGGCGAGCAGCGGCGCGCCCGCTTTGAAACTGTATAGCGGCCCGCGGGGGCCGTCCGGGGTGATCCCGACATCGCTCCCTTCCTTCAAACGCTTTCCCAGTTCATCCAGGGCCTCCCGGCCGCGCCGGCTGCTGGACCCGCGCACCGTCCGCAGGCCGCCCAACTCCATGAACGCCGCCAGCCAGGCGCCATCCCGGCTCGCGCTGATCAGACAGTAGGTCGTCCGGCCTCGGCGCAGACGCCGGTACACTTCGGCCGCGATAAACAGACGATTGTGCCAGAACAGAAGAATGGTCGGCTCCCGGGTGTCCGTCAGGCAACGGCGCGTTTCCTCGTCCATCCGCAAACGCAGCGTCCGGGTCCACAGCCGCATGATCACGCACAGTGGCCACAACAGAACCTTGCGGGCGCCCCGCAGCAGGTGGATCTCTTTACTCTTTGTTCCCAACGCCGTCAAAGAAAGGAGGCGCGCGACACAAGTCGATCAGAATTCGCGCAGCCTCCCCCCGTACCGCCCCGCCAACCGGCGCATGTTGTCGGCGTCGGCGGGCCGCATTTCGAACCCGACGACATTGATGCGGACATCGGACGAGACCTCCCGCCTCAAGCCTTCGAGCGTGCTCTCCAGGCGGCTGTACGGAATCTCCGGGTACGTGTAATTCCCCGGCGACCCCTCGCGGCGGTTCAGTTGACCGTCGGTCACCAGGAAAACCACGTCCGGATCGAAAGTGAACGCCGCCGCGAATCCGGCTTCGTGGCCGTAGTACTCCTGATTCGCCGACGCCCGGGGATTGCCTCGCAGGTTGTCCGGCACCCAGGCCCGGACGGTGTCGATATTCGACGCCGTGGCCGGCACGAGGGAATCGGCGAATGTCCTCACACCCTGACTGAACTGGACCACACCAAACCGCGCCCCCGCGCCCAGCCCGTCCACAAGCCGAACTATTTCCTCCTGGATCCGTTCGACCGTCACCCCGCGATTCCGCGCCCGGTTCATCACCGAGGCGGAGGTATTGACCACGATCACAATCCGCCGCCCGGCGTCCTCGATGCCAAAAAACGACGCCGTCGCCTCCGCCTCGTCCAACCCGCCCAGCGCGTCCCGGATTCCCGAATCATTCAGCAGAGCCCGGGAGTCGGTAGCCATGAAATCGCTTTCGGAAACCGATTCCAGCCCCGTCAGCGAGTCGGACGGCACCTCCGGCAATCCCTCGGAGGCGAGCGAGGCGCTGGTCAATCGCTCCACCATACCCGACGCCCCGGCCGCCTGCTGAAACGCGGCCACCGCCGTGCGGTGATCCATTTCCCGCTCGGGCAGGCTCACCGTTCCGGCCGCCTCGAACGCCGGCTCGGCCTTTTCCGACGGTGTCATCACCACCACCAGGCCGGCGGCCGCGACCATCACCCCCTGCGCCAGCAGCGCCAGCACCAGGGGCCCGCTCTTCCAATGTCTCACGCCCGTCCGGGCGACTTCCATACCGGGGTATTCCATCACACTTCCAAAAACGACACGTCGCCAATCGATAAAACCAGCGGCCGACCACCCCACCCAACCACGTCGTTTCGCCATTGGAAAGGATTTTTTTCTTTTGGACGCTTGACTCATGCAATCGTTCGAGCAAATCTGAGTGTTTTCCGGGGTAGTAGCTCAGTTGGTTAGAGCGCCTGCCTGTCACGCAGGAGGTCGCGAGTTCGAGTCTCGTCTATCCCGCCCCCGATCCCCCCTACATCAGTCCCAACACGTAGGCCCGCCCGTGAGGGCAGGGAAACGCGACCTCAGATGTCGTCCGCGCATTGCGAAAGTGCTCGTTCAGGACGTCAAAAACGCCTTTACCGCATCCGCCAGCAACTCCGGCGCTCCATCGTGCGCGAAATGTCCCTGCCCCGCCAGCACTCGGATCTCCGCGCGCGGAAGTGTCGCCCGCAAGGCCTTGGTGGCAAAAGAAGGGTGTCCTTGGGTTTCCGAACCGGCGAGGAGCAACGTTCCGCACCGAATCTCACGGTATCGCTCCGGACCCGGAGCCACCCGTACCAGTTCCTCCCACTCCCGCACCGATTGCCGGGCCGTGCGCGACATCTCCCGCCAACGTTCCCCTTCCTTCAACGACGCGATAGCCTCCTCCGGAAGCTGAGCTTCTTCGCGCAAAAAAATCGACATCGCCTCCTCAAAGCGCCCCTCCCCGGCCGCCCCTTGAATGCGCCCCCAGGTTTCGGTCGCGAAACGCCCCCGGAGCGCGTGCAACGGCGGTTCATACAGGATCAAACCGCCCACGTCCGTCCGCGCGGCCGCTTCGAGCGCGTAAATCGCCCCGGAGGAATGCCCCATCAAAAACGCCCCGTCACCGGCCGCGCCCAGCACGGCCAGAACATCTTCGATTTCGCGCTCCAACGCATACTCCGCCCGATCGTCGCTTCGCCCGCGCCCCCGACGGTCCATCACATAACAGGTCGCCGCGCCCGCCAACGCCCGCGCGACCCGCATCCAGGAACGCCCCGTCGATAAAGCGCCGTGAACCAAAACCAGCGGAACGGTCCCCTCCCCCACTCGCCCAAATCCAATCCGAGTCCCGTCCGCCGAAACGACCCGCCTCATTTCCCATTCGCTCCGCCCCATGTCTCTCCTATTCAAACGGTCAGTCATTATTAAGCAATATCCCCGGGCAACAATCGTTCCCGAAGCCGTGCCCGATCGTCGCGGTTTAGGAGGGTCGAGACTCGTTGACCGGCAATCCATGGGAACAGGTCGGTACCAGGCCGCTACCGCTCCTTCCGTAGCTCCGCGCCTTAGACAGACTTCCCTTCCAGGTATCCGCTCTAGCTAACGGTTCCCGGCCTCTTTTGAAATGGACAATCGCGGGGAAAAACTGGATTATCTTCTGAGATGAAATCTGATCGGGCGCACATCCCGGCACGCCGGGAGGGCTTCGAGAACCAGAAACTTGTGGTATTACCGGATGAGGTGATCCGCGACGCCCGCAAGCATTCGCTTCTGCGCGGCCTGATTCCCGTAGCCGCCGGTTACTTTCCTTCGGCAGAGCGACATCTGGTGGAGCGTGCGGAACCCCTCGCGGAAGCGATCGTCATTCT
>SLOW01000233.1 GCA_007132315.1 Opitutales bacterium | reverse complement strand
TGCGCGAATGGGAAAAGGACCTGGAGTGGAGCGGGATGCTGGCGGGCAACCGGCTGGCCGCATCCGAAATCCTGTTCCCGCGCCCGGGCAGTGAATTCACCGGCACGCGGTGATTCCGGTGTCGGGGGCGCGGATCGTCCGCGCCGCTCCGGATCGAGGCCCGCCGTTATGCGCGTTTTTTCACAGAGCCAGTACCCGAAACGGGATCTGCCGTCGCTGGAGGGTTTTCTCCGGGAGTGCCGCGAGATCGCGCGCGGGCGCGGTCGCTACCAGATCGCCAGCATTTCGCTCGCGGTCCGCGAGATCGATCCGCTGGCCGTCCTGGAATCGATCTTTGAACCGCGGGAGTGGCACTTCTATCTCGAACGCCCGATGGAGAACTGGGCATTGGCCGGAGCCGACGAGGTGATTTCGTGCCGGCTGGAAGGCGCGGAGCGTTTCGATCAAGCCCGCGCCTTTGTCGCCGAAGCCCTGGACAACTGCATTCTTATTGGAGACCTGGAATCGCCCTTTTCCGGACCCCACTTCTTCTGCGGATTCAGCTTCTTTGATCGACCGGGCGACGATTCGCCGTTCCCGGGCGGGACGGTTTTTCTGCCCCGGTGGCAGGTCTCGCGCATCGCCCAGGGGCATTGCGCGGTCGCCAATGTGCGGATCGACCCCGATTCGGCGGTTGAGCCGATTGCAAAAAAGGTTTGGGAAGCGCACCGGAAGTTTTTCGCTTTCGACTATTCGCGTCCCGAAGCCGAATGTTCCCGCGCCGTGGACAGGCCGGAGGGGCGGGCGGCCCCGCGGCAAAAGGTCGGCGCGGATCGCCTGCCCTTTCGCGACGCGGTCCGCCGCGCGCTGGCCGATATCCGCCGGGGACGCTACCGCAAGATCGTTCTGGCTCGCGCACTCGATCTGGAGCTTTCCGGGGAACTGAATCCCCTGCACGCCCTGAACGACTTGAGGATGCGCTACCCGGCCTGTTACGCCTACTCACTGGCCAACGGTCGCGGCCAGAGTTTTATCGGGGCCAGCCCGGAGCGGCTGTTGCGGATAGGAAACCGGAGGCTCACGACCGAGGCCCTGGCCGGATCCGCTCCAAGGGGACGTAGTGCCGCGGCGGATGCGGTGCTCGGTCGGGAATTGCTCGGCAGCGAGAAAGACCGCAGCGAACACGCCATCGTGGTCGAATCCATCTGTCGCCGCCTCCGCGAGAGCGGTCTCGTGCCGGAACTCGGGGCCGAACCGGAACTTCTCCGTCTGTCCAACGTGCAACACCTGCGTACGCCGATTGCAGCTGACCTGTCCGAGGGGCTCGACCTCTTTTCCATTCTGGCCCTGCTTCACCCCACGCCGGCGGTCGGGGGCGCGCCGAGAGAGGCGGCCTGCCCTGCGATTCCCGATCTCGAACCGTTCGACCGCGGCCTCTACGCCGGTCCGGTCGGCTGGGTCGATCACCGCGGCGCGGGCGAATTCACGGTTGCCATTCGTTCCGCCCTCGTTGACGGCCGCCGCGCACGCGTCTTCGCCGGCGCCGGTATCGTCGCCGATTCCGATCCCGACAGCGAATGGCGTGAAATCGACCTCAAGTTCAATTCTCTTCTGGAAGCGCTCTTTTGAGAGCTTTTCGGCGATGCCCGACGGACTCCATGCATCCCAATTTCGCCCCGGGGAGCACGGGTATCATTGCCAGCATCGCCACCAACGTGCAAGCATGGTTGTCGGCCTGACACCGGCGGTTCCGGCGCTCTCAATACACGTCGCGCGGGAGTGCGGGCAACCGGTCGGGTTCCCGTTGCCGGTAGGCGCCCGCACGACGGGGGCGGCCGTTTTTGGTCAGGGCGGCGGGCGCTGACGGAAGGCACTCCGGCCCGCCGTCCACTGGCGAAACGTGGAAACGGGTTGCGGGCGACATCCGGCCAGACTTACGTTGCGGTCATGTCCGACCGAGGCCAATTTCCGGACGAGCAGTCCGAGACGGGGGAGTTCGAGCGCCAGGAGGACGCCTTTCGGTCCTGGGTGGAACCGGGGGACGAAGCCGCGTACCCGCCGGAGGCGGGGCGATACCATCTGTACATTTCGCTGGCCTGCCCCTGGGCGCACCGCACGCTGATCGTCCGTAACCTCAAGCGATTACGTGAGGCCGTCGGGGTTACCGTGGTCGATCCCGTCCGCGACGAGCAAGGATGGGCGTTCCGTGACGGACCGGGGCATTCCGAGGATCCCGTGAACGGATTCCGTTTTCTCAGCGAAGCCTACGCGGCGACCGATTCCGGGTTTCGGGGCCGGGTGACGGTGCCCGTTCTGTGGGACCGCAAGTCTGGTGTGATCGTGAACAATTCCGAGGACGACATCTGTCGTATGTTTGACGGTGTGTTGGCCGAGTTTGGCCGTAGCGGGGCTACTCTGTTTCCGCCGGAGATCGAGCACGAGCACCGCGCGCTCAGCGAAAAAATCTACGAAGGTGTCAACAACGGTGTGTACCGCGCCGGTTTCGCCACCCGGCAGGACGGTTACGAAAAGGCCGTGCGGGCGCTGTTCGCGACCCTCGACGAGCTGGACCGGCGCCTGGCGACACGTCGATTCCTATTCGGCGCCGAGCCGGTGGAGGCAGACTGGCGGTTGTTCTGCACGCTGGTGCGGTTCGACGCCGTTTATCACGGGCATTTCAAGTGCAATATCCGGCGCATCCTCGATTATTCCAATCTCGAGGCTTACCTCCACGACCTGTACCAATGGCCCGGGATTTCCGAGACGGTGAACCTGGATCACATCAAGCGGCACTACTACATCACCCACGACGACATCAACCCCACCGGTATCGTGCCCCTGGGGCCGGAACTTTTCTTTTAGTCCCTTATCTCCAGGGCGCGATATGTCCATCGCTGGAGGGCGGCGCTCCCGCGCCGGGTTTGCGTTTTACGCCGCTTCGCAAACGTGTTAGCGTTTTCGATTTGCACGGATATGGACGCACTTCCTCCCATTGAACCGTACCGCAGGCGGTACCACGAAATCGACGCACGGATGGCCGCGCCCGACTTTTTTCAGGACCGGCGCCAGGCGACGGTGTTGTCGCGCGAACACCAGAAGTTGGGCGAGGTGCTCGCATTGTACGAGCGGCTGGAGGACTGCCGGCGGCGCCTCGACGAAAACCGGGGGCTGATGGACGATGCCGAAACCGAAGAGGAATTGAAGGAGCTGGCCCGGGCGGAGGTTCCCGAACTCGAGGCCGAAGTGGCCCGTCTGGAGGAGGCCATTCTCTTCGCCATGATCCCGCCGGATCCCGACGATTCGCGCAACACCATCGTCGAAATCCGTGCCGGCGCCGGGGGCGACGAAGCCAGTCTCTTCGCCGGCGACCTGTACCGGATGTACTGCCGTTTCGCGGAAAACAAGGGGTGGCGCGTCGAACAACTCGGCGCGAGCGAGAGCGAATGCGGGGGATTCAAGGAAGTGATTTTTCAAATCACCGGCGATGAAGTGTACCGGCTTCTGAAATTCGAAAGCGGCGTCCACCGGGTGCAGCGGGTGCCGGTGACCGAGGCCGGCGGACGCATCCACACCTCCACGGTCACGGTCGCCGTCCTGCCGGAAGCCGAGGAGATCGATATCGAAATCGACCCCGATGAACTCGAGATCACGGTGAGTCGCGCCAGCGGAGCGGGCGGCCAGCACGTCAACACCACCGATTCCGCCGTCCAGATCCTCCACAAACCTACCGGGATGATCGTCCATTGCGCGGACGAACGTTCCCAGCTCAAGAACCGGCTGAAGGCCATGACGGTTCTGCGCGCCCGCCTCCTCAAGGCAAAGGAGGACGAAGAGCGCGCGAAATACGCCGCCAATCGCAAGAGCCAGGTCGGAACCGGCGACCGCAGCGAGCGCATCCGCACCTACAACTTTCCCCAGAGCCGGCTCACCGACCACCGGATCGGACTCACGCTGCACAGCCTGCCGGAGATCATGGAAGGGCGCTTGGAAGACGTCGTTTCCGCCCTGCAGGCCGCCGATCACCGCGCGAAAGTGGAGTCCCTGGTCGCCGGCGAATGAGGTCCGGGGCGTCCGGCGGACCGGCATTCGGCCGGAGGCGACTTGCCTGGGAACGGTCCATCTCAAACCGAAAAAAGGTGTAAGTTTACTTTCCGGAAATTTTGGTTTGACAGGATATAAAGGGGTTTTATGAATTCATATCACTAATGACATTCTGAAGCCGCACTTATCGTAGCGTCGCGAGTTTCATTTGCAGGCTTGAGTAGTGTGTGAGTCGTGCCCGTCCGGGGGTCGCTGAAAGGTGTCTTTTGCAAAGCCGGGAGCCTGTCGGGCTTCGCCGAGAGATTCGTAAAAAGGGGTATCCGCCGCACCGTTCTCAAGTTCTCCATCCCGAAAAATGAAAATTCGCTTACCTCGCCGATGTTCCGGAGTGTTCTTGGGCGTCCTGTGTTTTATCTCCCCCCTTTGCGCCCAGTGGGTGACGGAGGAATACCACCTGAAAGCCGGCTGGAACGCGATCTACCTGCACATCGACCCCTCTCACGCCACCCTGAATCAACTGGTGGGAAGCGATCCGGACAACCCGATCCAGGAAATCTGGATGTGGGTGCCGCCGAGTGCCTCGCTGCAATTTATTGACGACGTTCCCGCGCCCCAGGTGGGCAGCACCGAGTGGCTGCGCTGGGACCGGCACTGGGCGGGAGCGTCGCCCATGCAGCGCCTGGCGGGCAACGTGGCCTGTTTGGTACGGGTGGCCGACGGCGCGCCCGATTTCACTTGGACGCTCCGCGGCAAACCGATGCCGCCCACACAATACTGGACCGGTTCGGGAATGAACTTCATCGGGTTTCCGGTACCCAGGACCGACCCTCCCCTGTGGGGCGATTTTCTCAATCCCGCGCGGGATCTTCACGACCGGGCCGAGATCTACCGTTACGTCGGCGGCCCCTTCAGTGCGTCGAACCCCCAACGGCTCTTTTCCAGCCTGCTCCGCGGCACCCCGATGGCGCGCAACCAGGCGTATTGGGTCCGTTCGGAGGAATACAATCGCTACTTCGGCCCGTTCGAAGTGGACTTGCAACGGAGCAACGGCATCCACTTCGGCGCGAGCGACGGGCAGTACCGGCTCCGCCTGCGCAACCGTATCGACGAACCGGTGACGATCAACGCGGAACTGGTCGCGTCGCAACCGGCGCCCGCCGGCGAACGCGAAATCAGCGGCGGGCTGCCCCTGCTGCTGCGCGGCGAGCAAGACCTAACGGACCTGACTTACGATTTTACCCGTTTCAGCGAAACCGACGGCGAATGGACCTTGCCGCCCGCCGGCGAGCCGGGGTCGGACATCGAGGTGGTCGTCGGGCTGGACCGCGCCGTCATGGGCGGATCGCCGGGAGACCTGTTCGCGGGCATCCTTCGCCTGCGCGATTCCGGCGGGATGGTGCTTGTCGATTTGGCGGTGACCGCCGAAGTGGACACCACCACCGGACTGTGGGTCGGCAACGCGGTGATCGGCGAGGTCGCCCACTACTTGGTTGATTACGCCCTGGGGGAAGCGGGCGAACCGCGGCAGAACCCCGACGGCAGTTACGTCGTCGAGGACGTGGACGAGTCCTTCGGTCCGGTGGCACGGCCGTTTCCGCTTCGCCTGCTCGTGCACAACAACGGATCCGGCAACGCCCGCCTCCTCCAGCGCGTGTACCACGGTCAGAACGAGGCCGGGGACACGATCCTGTCGCGCACCGAAGCCGCGCTCGATTTTTCCGCTCTCGACGAAGCCCGCCGCATCAGCGCGGCCCACCTGCCCTGGAGCGAAGACAACGGAACCTGGAATTTCAGCGGTCCCCTGGACGAAGCGGCGGAGATCAGTGTCTCGGTCACGCTCGATTACGACGACCAAGCCGGCAATCCGTTCCTGCACACGTATCATCCCGACCATGACAATCTCGACGCCCGGTTCGAGAACGAACTGCCCCGCGGGGTCGAGTCCTACGACGTCGTCCGCCAGATCACGCTCCGCGTGCAGCCGCCCGGCGGCGACTTTGCCAGTGTCACGGCGGGCGGCGGAACCCTCTCGGGCGCCTACGAGGAGACCCTTGTCCTGCGCGGACGTTCGACCGATTCCGGCGCCCACACCCGCACCTTCCGCACACGGGGCGGTTTCGCGCTCAACCGGGTTTCCGATATCGCGGACCTCGCGGATTGACCGTTCGATTCCGAGCGACCCCCGTACTTCAAACTGAAATTTCAATCCAAACCGCCAACGCTTTATGAACCTGTTCCGATTCTCCCTCCTCGCGTCAGCCCTGCTGGCCGCGTTTGCCGCTCATCTTCAGGCCGTCGGCAATCCGCCCGAATTGGTCTCCTATCAGGGCTACCTCGTTGATGCCAACGGCGTGCCCCTCGGAACGGACGGCGGGGGCAACCCCGATCCAGCCAATTACGATGTGATTTTTCGCATCTTCAACGCGTCCTCCGGCGGCGACCTCCTCTGGGCGGAGCAACAGACCATCACGATCGACGGTGGTTATTTCAGCGTGCTCCTGGGAGAAGGCGCCGTTGTTGGCAGCGAGCCGGATCCGGATCTCTCGGACGTGTTCACCGGAATTGGCGCCGACGAACGCTTCATCGGTGTGGCGGTGCGTTTCGAAGTGGGGGGCGATTTCACCGACATTCTTCCGCGCCTACGTCTTCTGACCTCGCCTTACGCGTTTCTGTCCACCCAAGCGCGTTCCGTGGTCAATCCGGACGGTCAGCCCCTCATCACGGCGGAAGGCGAACAGGTGACCATCGCCGGCGCCTTGACTACCACCCAGGCTCTCAACGTCCCTTCCATAACCGGAAGCGGGGCCGACCTCACCAACCTCAATGCCGGTAATCTCACCGCAGGCACCGTCCCTGTCGCCCGGATACCGGGACTGCCGGCTTCGCAGATCATCTCGGGCACTTTTAATGACTCGCGATTGAGTTCCAACATCGCGCGGCTCAATTCCCCCCCCACCTTTACCGGTGACGTGCGGACTTTGGGTCGGCTGAGATTCAGCAACACGAATTACACGATTGGATACGATCAGGTCTCCCTCTTTGGATTCACCATCCGCAACATGTTCTTCGACGCTGCGGGAGGCGGGTATGTCTGGCGGGCCGATGGGTCGCAGGTGATGCAGCTGGCCGCGAACGGCAACCTATTCATTTCCGGCAGCTTGAGTCAGGGCAGCGATATCAACACCAAGGAGGCCATCGTCGCGGTTGACGGTGGCGGTATCCTGGAAAAGGTCCGCGACCTCCCGGTTTACGAGTGGAGTTACAAGGGGCAGCCGGAAAACCGACATGTCGGCCCGATGGCGCAGGACTTTCACGCCACCTTCGGACTGGGCCCCAATGACACCAGCCTGGCGCCGGGCGATCTCGCGGGAGTGTCGGTCGCGGCCATCCAGGAGCTCAACAAAATCGTTTCGGCTCAGGCGGCCGAAATCGCCGACTTGAGGTCCAATGTTGATGAGCTACAGGCGACGGTTCTTCTCCTCCTCGAAGCGCAAACCGACGGACCATAAGCCCGCGACCCGCAGCCCTGCCGACAACTTGCGCCAAGGATTTTCCCATGAACCGGAGTCATCGATATCACCTGTTAGCCGCCCTCACGGCGTGTGTTGTCGTGTTACCGAACCTTGCCTTGGCGCAATCCCCGCCACTGGAATTGCGCCAACAGGAAACGACCTTCAATCTCCGATCGACTGCGGGCATGCCCGTTTCGTCGGACGCGGGTGTGCCGCCCGGCTCCGATGGCCGTCTGCCCACCGCCGAGGAACAGGCCGACCGGGGTCTCACGGAAAACCCGCCCACGGCGGGCCAGTTCCGAGGGTTCGTCAGTTTCGGCGCGGTGGTGCGTACCCGTCCGGTCACGACCACCGGCACCGCCTACGCCTCCTACCAAGCCTACGCCCAGGAAGTGCTGCCGCACGGAGGCCCGTCCGGCAACCAACTGTTCATCGCCCGCGCCCAGGTCGGCGTTCCGTATGTCAGCCGTCGCGTCGAGTTCCTTTTTGGCAGCATGGTCGCGGTTCCCGACGTCGACATCGACGGCGAGTCTCTCGCCGAACGCGATCCTCCGATCCTCCCCGAGGAGTACTGGCTGCGGGAACCTTTCTGGCCGGAAGAGGAAATTTCCAACGGCGTCCATGTGGACGCGCCGTATTACTGGAGCCGCCATGCCCGTGCCGTGTTTGCCAATCAGCCCGGCCCGATAGAGATTACCTGGCGTCGCGCCGAACCTCTGGCCAATGTCGATCCGGAGGATTACACATCGAATCCCGATTACCATGTCGCGGCCGGCCGGGTGTATCCCTTGTTGCGCCAAAGCTACCTGGTTTCCGGAAGCCCGGCCAAGTCGCCCCGCCGCATGTATTGGACGGAAGGATCCTTTCGCAATTCCGGTCTTCCGGTCAGCGTGCCCGAAGGGGTGACCGTCAATTTCATTTTCACCGACGCCTTCCCCAAGACAGTCGAGGAAGCCTATGAAGATCCCGGTTCCTCGCCGCCGGTGCCTCCGGGGGGCGGAGACATCTTCACCGAGTTGCGAACCATCTACTACGATCCGGACCTCGACAGCATTCGCGCCTTCAACTGGCAGGGGCGGATCTTCCTGGAGCTTCTCGGGGATGTTCTTGAGGGGGATCGCCGGCAACACCTCGGATCCGAAATCATCGACGTGGTCCGCCGGGTAAACCCGGCCGATGTCACCGTCGAACTGGGCGAGCGCCTTCACGCCTGGCAGGACGGCGATCCGGGCGACGCTCATCTCATGCCGCAGTCGCTGCTGCGCTCGACGGACAGTCTGTTCGCTTACCAGCATTTTCAAGAGGGGGAACGCACGCAGTTTTACGCCCTGCGGGAGACGCGCAACCTGAATGACTTCCTCCTGCATTGGACCGAAGAGGGCATCGAGGGTCTGCGCTGGCCGTTCCGTTTCGCGCGCTACAAAATGGTCTGGCCGGAGGATATCGCCAAATACAGCCATTACATGCGTCCCCGCGTGGCCACCGAAGAAGAGGCCCGTGAAACCGCTGTGGAGATGCCACTGAGCAACGTGCCCATCATCGAGTACCAGGACGCGTTGGATCAGCCGCGGGCGAAGCTCACGGAGACCTTTGCGTTTTACACGTATCTGACTGACGAATACCCCGCACACCGCACCCTGCTCCGGTTCATGGCGGGCGACAATGTCGCCTTCGAACGCGTCTTCTCCTGGCTGGCCGACGACCTGACCGTCGATGGCGGCGGAAACCTGCGCGCGCACAATCGCCTGGCCGAGATGCTCGGTGTGCCGGCCGGACCCGGAGACGAAGAACCGCCGCCGAGAATGCTCACGGCCTGGAATCCCGACACCGGCTCCTTTAATGTCTCCGATCCGTCCGCCGCACCGCGGGTGGTGGACCGCATCGCCCCGGTTGGTCAGCGTATCAACGCGCCCGAGGGCGACGCCGAACCGCAGCCGGGTGAGCCGTACTGGGCCGGGCACATACGTACGGAAAAGGGAGATTCATACAATCCGATTGCCTACATTGATCCCTTCGAAGATGGGTTCGAGGAGGCGAATGCCGGCGCGATCATTCCGGTCAACGCCATTCCCGGAGAAAACGAGCTGGAGATCTGGTGGTTCCGCTCGAACAACCCGAATTTGCAGCAAGGTTTTGAGCGCATCTTTTGGCCCTCGGTCGTCGGCCGATATACGCTCGAATGGCCGGTCGATCCGCGCGAGATCGTGCTCGCGAGTAATGACGGCAGCGGTGGCTTGCCCAGCCTGGAGGCGGTCGGACACATCTATGTGCAGAACGACCGCTCCCTTCCCGGCTACAATCCGAACGAGGAACACGCCCTGATGATCGGCGGCCAGGCATACGCCCTGCGCGACGACCTCAACATCACCGAGCCCGGACCGGATTATTCCTCCGAACCGTACGTATTACTCGAATACACGGATGACGATGGTCGTCCCACTATGAGTGTCTTCCGGGTGCTGCGGGAAAAGCCGGAAGACGGTCTTGTCTTCGATTACGTGGTCGAGGCCGGTACGATTTTGCAGTCGCCGATGCCCTTGCCCCTCCTGCCTCCACCGGTTGATGGCATCGGCGCCGAGGCCGTCAACCTCAACACCGAACCCGGCGCCGAGGGCGGTGCGGGAGACCTGCCGGGCAACTGGGACGATGAAGACCACGGCGAGAGCCGTTACGCCCACTACCCGCGCTTCACCTTCCTCGACCGTAAGGAGTCTTTCTGGGTTTACCGGGGACGCAACGCGGGGCCGCCGCCGCTGGAAGCCGGCACCTACCTGACGGGCGACGGAACGTTCGTCGATCCGGTGCCCGCGGTGGCTGTCGTGGACGAGGAGTTCGCCTATTGGCTGCACACGTCCCAACGGGCTCCCGCCCTGCGCCTGGAGTTCGCCCCGGATTCCGCGGCGCCGTCCTGGCTGGTGATCGACGGCATGTCGCTGGTCGGCCTGCCTGATGACGATGCCGAACTGGATACCTTCGAAATCGACCTGTTGGTCACCAGTTCCCTGGACGGCTCGTCGGTGGAACTGAACTGGACGCTTGAGGTAGTCGAGAGCGGAACGCCGGTTACTCAGGGGCCAGTCGAACTGATCAGTGAAAATCCGCTGACCGGGACGCAGGTCACGCATGTCGGCCGGCCGCCTTACCTGGCCGCGGATCCCACTCCGGTGAACAGCTTCACCATGCGCTTCTACTACAAGACCATGGAAGGTTTCGCCTGGCCCGGCGTGGAGGAACCGCCGCCGGTCGATTCCATCGTTCCGTATCTGCGCCCCCGTGACGGCGGCGGCTTCGCCGGCGATCCCGCCGCCAAAGAGACCGCGTCGCTCGACATTGTTTACCGCCCGGTCTGGCCTGCGGATACACCGGGAATGCGGCTGGGCGACACCCTCATGACTCCGAAAGAAGGACTGCCCGCCATTCGCGGCCAGACGAGTGTGCAGGTGCTCTATCAGCAGTCCATCGCCCAGGATATCGTCGCGGCGAACGTCAGCGCGATCCTGCACGACGCGACCCGCGAGAAGGAGTTTTCCATTGCCGATGTCGACCTGGAAGAACTCCCCGGAGGCGTTCGAAGTGAACTCTACCAGGGACGCGTTTTTTTCCCGAACCTGCCGCCCCATCTCGTGGAGCGCGTATTCTTCGATCCCTTCCGGGGACCCAACGGTCACCTGGTGTTCCGGGGCGAATTCCGGGAGGAGATTCTCGGACCGGACTACCTGCTTCTCAACGTGCTTCGCGGCGAAGACCTGCAAACCGTCAAGGACCTGTGTCCGGACGGAGACCTGGACAAGCAGGCCTGGGATACGGCGGTCGACAACCTCGCTGCCGTGGTGGAAACCTTCCATGAGAACCCCGACGTGCCCGGCGACTACATCCCCAACCCGGCCCGCACGGTTGCGGTTGGAATCGGCGACATTGTGGAGATCGACGACCACAACACCGCCGTCGATTCCTATGCCCTCAGCGCCAGCGGCCCCGGTACGGGCTTCCTGACCATCATGGCGGGCGGAGGCGCGGCGTTCACGCCCCAGGCGGAGCCGGTTTCCCTGCACATAATACGGATCGAGCCGGTGCAATTTCCGGGAAACCTTAAAGTGGTCCAGGCGACCAATCCCCTGAGCGAGCAACTGACCATGATGCACAGCGCCGATCTCGGCGGTCGTTTCAATGAGTATGAATACGACTGGCGCATCGCCGCCCCGGTGGACGGTCTTCCGCCCGTTCTGGACGAGTCGATGGCCCAGTGGATCCCGGCCGCGTTCGGAGAGGAGCTTCCCCGCTACACCCTGGGCGGGGCGAATATCCGGACTCTGTCCGACAACTACCTGATCGTGCGTTACCGTCCGTTGAACCCGGAACACCCGCTGTACGTCGAGGATCCCGAGTCGCTGGAGGATCCCGACGACGCCTGGTCGGCCTGGACTTCACCGATGTTGGCGGAAGGTTGGATAAAGCGGGTTCTGGCCGGAATCAACCCGTTCAACCAGCGGATCACCGACCTGTTCAACAACCAGGTGTCAACCGACGTCAGCATGCTCACGCAGGCGGGTCCCCGCTGGGAGGGGGATATCGCCCTCAATCTGGAGAACATAAATGATTTCGGTCTCATTGAAATCTACGAGACCGTCCTCCGCCGCGGGCGCATGCTTTCGATCGACGCCGGCATCAACTACGGTCCGGCCAACGACGCGCTGCTGCTGGCGGCGGGGTACCTGAACGATCTTTACATGTTCGTGGGCAACGAAGCCTGGGCCGACGCCGCCAATCCCACCATCGGCATCGGCACCGCCGATCAAACGTACGGAGACATCGCCACCTCGTTGTTCGCCTTCAAGGGCCAGGTGCCCAATCTGCTCGAAGAGGAACTCGCCCTTCTGCGCGGGCGCGACGACTTCCTGCTGCCCGGGACCGAAGTCATGCCGGTTTACAACCGGCTCATCTGGAATTACACCCGCGGCATCGACGCCGGGGAAGTCATTTACGCCGTCAATTACAACATCCAGGAAAAGGCCGACGGCGAACCCACCGGCACCATCGACGCCGCCGACGCCGCGCGCATGTATCCACAGGGCCATGGCGACGCTTACGGCCATTACCTCACCGCGCTGAAGGGGTACTATTCGCTCTTCATGAACGAGAATTTCGACTGGGTGCCGCGCATCGAGGCGGTTCTCATCCTGGGTCAGCCGGTCAGCGTCGATTACTTCGACGAGCGCAAGTTCGCCGCCGCGGCGGCGGCGGTCGCCCGGGCCGGCCGGCACGTCTTCGACCTCACCTGGCGCCGCGACTATGAAAACGGCAACGACGTCGGCTGGGAGCATTTCGCCGACACCCGCGTGAACGTGCAGACCGGGCGCACGCGCCAGTGGGGCATGGATCATTGGGCGACGCGGACCGGCCAGGGAGCCTATGTCAACTGGGTGGTGGGCAACGCCATTCTGCCCGACGAGGATCCCAATCCCAACCACGAAGGCATTCAGAAGATCGACCGCACCACGGTTCCGGAACTGACCGAGTTGCCGCGGATCATGGACGCGTTGCAGACGAACCTGAACAACGCCGAGGCCGGACTCACCCCGCTCGGATTGCCGGATGGGGGCATCGCCTTCGACATCGATCCGGCCGAGGTGGCCTCCGGGCGCACCCACTTCGAACAAATCTACGACCGCGCGCTCCGGGCGCTCAATAACGCCGTGTCCGCGTTCGACGACGCGAAGGATGTGACGCGCCTCATGCGTTCGGAAGAGGATTCATTGGCCGAACTGCAATCGCAGGTGGCCCAGCAGGAACACGCCTACCGCAACGCGCTCATCGAATTGTACGGCACGCCCTATCCCGACGACATCGGTCCCGGCCGCACGTACGTGACCGGCTACGACGGTCCGGACCTCTTACACTACATGTATGCCGACCTGCCGGAATTGCCGGCCGGCGTCGGCCTGGCGCAAACGACGGAACTCCGGACCTATCAACTCGATATCCAGTCGCTGCCGTCGAATTGGCGCACCACCCTTTACACGGACCTCGATTTTTATCAGACGCAGGGCGGGGACTATACCTCGGGAGACCACTTCATCGAGTACGAGCTCGGGCCGCACGGGTTTTTCGACAAGCCGTCCAACTGGACCGGCGTTCGGCGCTCTCCGGGGCAGCTTCAGCAGGCGATTTCCGAGCTGATCGCCGCGCACCAGGCCTTGTCTCAATCGCTTTCCAGCGCCCAGAGCGCCCAGCGCAACCTGGAGAAGAAGATAGATATCTTCAATACACGGGTGGCGACGGATGACGACATCACCCGGATCCAACGCGGGTTGATGATCGAAGAAGACATTGTCAAGGCGGTCAACCTGGCCAGCGACATTGTGCACGATGTGCTCGACGCCACCTCAAAGGCCACCAAGAGCGCTTCGGCAGCCGCCAAGGAGGGGGTGCCGAAGAACTTCATCGCCGGCCTCGCTGCCGGGGGTGACGTCGCCTCCGCCGCCCGTCTGGCCATCGCTTTGTCCGGTACGGTGGCCGAAGGCGCGATCGACGCCAAGAAGCTCGCCTCCAAGGCGATTGTCAAGAGCCTGAATCTGGCCCAGGAGACAATAGGGAAATGGACGACGTTCGAGCTGATCGAAAACAATCTCAAATCCAATCAGCAGTTGCGCGAACAGGTCGCCGCCATGGGCTCCGACGTATCCGCGCTGGGCAGTCACCTCGCCACCATCAACCAGCGCCTGCGCGCCCTGGATGACGCCGAGCGAAACTACCGGGCCATGGTGGCCAAGGGCGACCGCATCCTCGAAGAGCGGGAAATCTTTCGTCGCCGCTCCGCCGCAATCGTGCAGGGGTTCCGCACGCGTGACGCCGCTTTCCGTATCTTTCGCAACGAGAAATTGGAGCGCTACAAGGCGCTGTTCGATCTCGCCGCACGTTACACCTTCCTCGCCGCCCAGGCTTACGATTATGAGACGGGACTCTTGCACACGCCGGAGGGACGCGAGTTTGTCAACCGCATTGTCGCGTCGCGCGCCCTGGGTGTCGTTTCCGGCGGCGAACCGCAATTCGCGGGAAGCGCCGCCGGCGATCCGGGACTCTCCAGTGTGCTCGCCGAAATGATGGCGGACTGGAGTGTGTTGCGCGGACGCCTCGGTTTTAACAACCCCGACACCTACGGCACCACGGTTTCGTTGCGGGGCGAGCGGTTCCGGATTCTTCCCGGCGAAGCGGGGACGGACCGTTGGCGGGACGTCCTTCAGGCCCACTGGAACGAGGACATCATGGCCGACCCCGACGTGCGGCGTCACGCGATGCAACCCGATCCCGAAGGATTCGCAGTGCCGGGACTCGTCATACCCTTCAGCACGACCATCGCCACCGGACGCAACTTGTTCGGGCAGCCGTTGTTGGCCGGCGACAGCGCGTTCAGTCCGACCTCGTTCGCCACCAAGATTCATTCGGTGGGGGTCGCTCTGCCGGGGTACGTCGGCATGACCGATCCCGCCACCAACAGCTCCGACATCGAATTCGCCGGCGGGGAATCACCGGACGATCCGGAGGCGCCGTGGCTGCACCCGGACGGTCTGGCGGCGACGCCCCACATCTACCTGATCCCGGTCGGTGTGGACTCCATGCGAAGCCCCCCGCTGGGCGACGCCGGAGGTGTGCGCACGTGGCAGGTGAACGATGTCACCATCCCGCTGCCCTTCAATATCGGCGCATCCCAGTTCTCCACGTTGCAGTGGTGGCAATCGAGCGACTTCCTCAGCGAGGATATGTTCAGCGTGCGCAAACACCAGGCCTTCCGTCCGGTGTCTGACGCCGGCATCTTCGGTCACGATCTTTCGCCCTCGCAATTCACCAACAGCCGCCTGATCGGCCGCTCGGTGTGGAACAGTGAGTGGAAGATCGTCATTCCGGGAGACACCCTCCTCAACGATCCGGATGAAGGCCTGCGGCGCCTCATGCGCACGCTCGAAGACATCAAGCTGCACTTTATCACGTATTCCTACTCGGGGAATTGATTATGAAGATTTTGGATTTTGGATTGCGGATTTTGGATCGTTCTCGCGACATCGGGCGTTCGCCTGATGAAAAACGCCGTGTTCCTCTCGAAAGATTTGGCGTCGTCCGGTGGGCTCTGCTTTTTGTTTTGTTGCTTCCCCTGTCCGCCTCCGCCTATCCGCCCGCTCCGCCGCACACCCTGTACGGAATGCTGCGCGACGAGATGGGCAACCCACTCGCGCGGGAGGACGCGCGGGTTGTCTTCGAGAGTGAGAACGGCACCACCTTTGCCACCCGCCTGGCGCCGGGACTCGCCCCCGGGGTAAACTATGAAATCCTGGTGCCGATGGACGCGGGCATCACGCCGGACCTCTACCGTCCCAGCGCCATGTCGCCCCTGGTTCCGTTCCGGCTCAAGGTGACGGTGGGAGGGCGGACGTACCTGCCGATCGAGATGAGCGGCGATCTGCGCGAACTTGGCGAGCCCGCGGGCAACACGCGCCTCGATCTCACACTCGGGCTCGATAGCGACGGCGACGGGTTGCCCGACGCCTGGAAGGACATGGTCATCGCCATGATGGGGGGCGGGCTGACGCGTGACGACATTCGTCCCGACGACGACCTCGACGGCGACGGTTTCACCAACCTCCAGGAGTACATTGCCGGAACCTACGCCTGGGATCCGCACGACCGGCTGGCCCTGGAAATTCTCCATGCCGGCGAGGGCCGGGCGACGCTCGAGTTCCTGGCGATCAACGGGCGCACCTACCGTATCGAGGCCTCGGGCGACCTGAACAACTGGGAGCCGGTCACGTTCCACATTCCGGCGCTGGACGATCCCGGCGTCGAGCGGGCGAGCTATTTCGCCCACGATGTCCGGCGCAGGGAAATTGAAGTGCAATCCGATCCCGAGCGGCCGGCGGTGGCCTTTCGGCTGGTCGTCAGGTGAGGGAGGTGAATCATGAAACCTGTTGATGCCACCGCCGGACGATTCCCGGGACGACGCGTCGTCACGGTTTTGCTGCTGGCCGGAGCTGTCGCGGCCGGAGTATTTCATGTCTTTCGATCCCCGGTTCCCGATTCGCAGCCCGATGCGTTGACCGAAATGATCCGGGACGATCTCGAGCGCGAGGGCGCGGTCCTGCGTATCCGGGACGATGGGACGATCTTTTCGGGATACCTGGTTTCCCATTATCCCGACGGGACGTTGCGTTCGCGTTCGCGCGTGGTTGACGGAAAGCTCCACGGATTGTCGGAAGGCTGGTACGCCGACGGCACGCCGGAAATCCGCGAAGCCTTTCACGAAGGTGTTTCCCACGGCGTGCGGTATCGCTGGCACCCCAACGGAGAAATGGCCTCGCGGACCGAAATTGAGGACGGTCGGCTCCACGGTGAGTACCGCTTCTGGCGCGAGGACGGCACGCTGTTCCAGTTGATGTCGATGCGCGATGATCGGGTGCACGGAGTTTCCAAGGCGTATTTCCCCAGTGGATACCTCCAGGCCCGGGCCGAGGTGGATCGCGGCGTCGTGATCCGGCGGGAATCGTGGGACGACGGGATCATGTCCGACGAGGGAAAGAATCCGAATTCCGAGAATCTATGAAACGCGTTCCTGTATTGCCGATCCGTTTTCGAGTCGGGGCGCCTGTCCTGACTGGTCTGATGCTTCTGCTAGCCGCTGTCCGGGCCGGCGCCGACGTTTCCTTTTTCGCCAGTGCCGACGAGAGCGAGAGCGCGTTCCAACAGGCCGCCGCGGTGGCGGAATTGACGGTTCTGGGACGTGAATCCTTCCCCGCAGTGGGTGAAGGTCAGTCCGGGAGCACGCCCGGACCGTTGCTGGCACCGGGTGTTCCGTCCGGGCCCTTGTTTCCCTCCGGGTCGAACGTCACCCTCGGCCTGTTGTTTCAGACCAATGTGCTGGGCGGCAATCCGTCCACTCCCAGCGCCGGCGGCACCATTTTCGCGGTCGGTCCCACCGCTGAAGAGGCCCGCGCCTGGATCGGCCCGAACCTGTCCACCAACAGTCTGGATGTCTTTGTCGATCCTCCCGCCTACCGCGCCCGCGCCGGCGCGATGTCGTTCGCGGTCAGGACCACGGCCGGTGCTCCGGTGACCGTGCGGCTCTACGACAACGAGAACACCCTTCTGGCCTCGGAGACCTTCAACAGCGGAGACCTGGAGCGCATTGGTATCCTGTCCTCCAGCCAACACCTGTTCCGGGTGAATATCCACGCTTCCGGCGGCTACCTGGATATCGCGCAGATCGACCTTTATGTGAGTGGAGAGATTTCGGAAATCCCGGGTTCACTCGACAACCTGATTCTCCAATATTTCCCCGGAGTCGACCTGCCCAGCTTTGATCCCACTCGCGATCACAACGGAAGCGGCCTGGCGACCCTCGCCGAACTGGCCTTCGGCAACAATCCGGCGACGGGGGGCGGGCCGCGCTTTCGCGTCGCGTTGGCGTCGGGGCCGGAACCCCTGGTTCTGACCCATCCCCTGGACCGGGCTGTAGACGGGCTTCTCGCCGTGGACGTGGAGTGGAGCACCAATCTGGACGAATGGTCGCCGGTGCAACCGGGTGTGGCCGGGGTGACCCGGGTGGTGGAACCGGAAGCCTACCGCGCCGCTGCGAACGGGGCGGACCCGGTTTCCGCCGTGGATCGTGTCGGGATTACCCTCCCGACCGGTACGGCGCGGTCGGGATTCGTCCGCGTCCGGGTGAGGGTGACCGACTGAGCCGGTTGCGATCGGCGCTTGCTCGGGAACCCGCCGTCGGCGGGTCAACCGTCAGCCTTCGCTGTCCGGTCCGGAAGCGCCAGACTCCGGTCGCCACGATCACATACAGGACAGAGCCCAGTACCATCACTACCGAGGCAATACGGCCGAAGTCGCGGATCCAGAAGACACCGACCGGCGTATCCGGTGGATCGGAATCCGTTTTCGTCGAGATCTCGCGATCGGGAACGTGCGGATGCGGCGATCTTGCGGCGGTTCCCCGGGAGATTCCTATTGTTATCCCGATGGCGGTCATTTAACTGCTGGTGCTGCCATGACCGCACCGTCCGACACGCCCGCACCGTCCGACACGCCCGCACCGTCCGACACGCCGCCAGCTGCCTCCGGGACTCCTGCCTCCGGGTTTCAGGGGCTGGACTGGGCTTCAGCGGCGGGTTTTCTGGTTTATTCGTCGAGTGCCACCGTGACGCCTATTTGTTTGGTGATTCTGGCGCGCGAGCTGGCTTTTTCCCTGACCGCGGCGGGAGCTCTGGAGGTGGCGCGCAGTTTGTTGATCGTGGTGACCCTCTTGTTGAGCGGGTTTCTGGCCGGTCGATTCGGGAAGGCTCGTTCGTTGGGTTACAGCGCTCTTGTTCTGGGGCTGGGCATGTTGGTCTACACGGTCGCGCCGGCCTACGGGGTGGTGATGATCGCGCTGGCGCTGCTCGGGGTGGGCGGTGGTGTCCTGGAGGGTTTGATCAACCCGTTGGTTCAGGATCTGCATCCGCGGGATTCGGGGAAATATCTCAATTTTATCAACGGGTTCTGGTCCGTTGGCGTGCTCGGTACCGTCTTGATTGCAGGAGACTTGCTGACCCGCGGGATCTCCTGGCGTTACGTGGTGGCGGTGCTCGGCGTGTTGTCGGTCGTGTCGGGGGCGCTGTTTCTGATCCTCGAAAGGCGCCTGCACCGCTCTCCCCGGTTGAGCCTCGGCGAGGTTCTGGGAAACAAAAAAACCATCTTGGCGACGCCGGGGTTCTGGCGGTTCTTTTTTATGATGTTTTTGGCCGGAGGGGTGGAAGGTGCCTACACCTTCTGGAGCGCCAGCCTGATCCAATTGGAGCACGGGGGGTTGCCGCGGGCCGGGGGGATCGCCACGGCGTTTTTCGCCGGCGGCATGATCGTCGGCCGTTTTGCGAGCGCCTGGTGTGTGAACCAACATCAGTTGAGGCGCTTGATCGTGATTTCGGCGCTGGCCGGGCTTCCGGTGGGCATCGCAATCCCCTTGATGCAAGACATCTATCTTGCCTGCGGCGCGCTTTTCGCGGCGGGTCTGACGGTGGCCTGTTTTTGGCCGAGCATCCAGTCCCACGCGGCGGATCGCCTCAAGCTCGAGGTGACGTCGCTGTTCATCCTCCTGAGCTGCGGTGGCATTCCCGGTTTCGCTTGCGCCTCCTGGCTGATGGGGTGGATTGGCGATTATGCGGGGCTGGGGACGAGTTTTTTTCTCATTCCCATCATGCTGACGGGATTGATTCTGCTGTTGACGTGGGAGGGCCGCGGGAATTCTGAAGCGGCGGGGCGTGATGGAATTTCGGGTTAGCCTGGGATGCGGCACTCTACCGACGGCCTGCCGGAAAGGTGTGCGGGGGTGACAAATCGCGGCGGACGGGTAGGGTGGGCTGATGTCCGATTCCATTTCCGTCAGTGTTCTGGTTCCCGCCTGCAATGAGGAGGTCCACCTCGGAACGTTGCTCGATTCGATTCGCGACAGCTTTCGGGCGGTGGGTCGAAGGGATTACGAGATGATCGTTTGCGACAACAACTCCACCGACGCGACAGCGCGGGTGGCCGAGGCCGCGGGTGCCCGGGTCGTGTTCGAGGCGCACAATCAGATCGCGCGCGCGCGAAACGCCGCCGCGGCGGCGGCGCGGGGAACGTGGCTCGTTTTCATCGACGCGGATTCCCGCCTCACGCCGGAATTGCTTCAACGAACCCTGGGACTCCTGTCGTCGGGCAGGGTCTGCGGCGGCGGCGCCCGGGTCAGTATGGGATCGAACAACGCCACCTGGGTGATGCGACTCGGGGTGGCGGTCTGGAGCCTGATTTCCGTCACCTGCCGCTGGGCGGCGGGCGCGTACGTGTTTTGCCCGCGCGAGGCCTGGGAGGAAACCGGAGGTTTCGACGAGCGCTATTACGCCGGAGAGGAGATCGCTTTTTCCCGGCGGCTCAAGCGCTGGGGGCGCCGGCGGGGGCTGCGGTTTGCGATCATTTGGAACCCGCCGGCTCCGAGCTCTCCGCGCAAAGGGGAACAGTTCGGCCCGTGGCGGATTCTCGGGCAGGTTCTTATCTGTTGTTTCCCCGGCTCGCTGCGCCGCCGCGAGCGCTGCGGTTTCTGGTACGCCCGGCCGCCGGAGAGGAAGGAGTGACGGGTGGATCCGGTAGCGGAATCACAATCGAACGCTTGGCAGAATGCGAATTTCGAATAGCGTGCATAAGCATGCTTGATCGCTCGTCCAGATTGTGTCGCGAATCCGCTCCGGTTGGCGAGCGGCCCCTCGTGGAATCGGTGCGTTTTCGGGAGGCGAACCCACGAGAAGGGGGGTTCGACCGGATGCTCGGCTGGTTCTGGAGCCTGATGTTGACCAAGTGCCTGCTGTGCACCTGGGCCGTCGGTTACTGGGACATGCCCATCAGCTCCTTCTGGGTCTGGCTGCCGTCCTTGGTGTTCGGAGGCGTTTGCACGCTCCTGTACGTGCAACGATAGAGGCGGCCCCGCTCCTCACGGAGCCGAACCTTACGGAGACGCCGAACCCACCCGTAGGCCTGCCCGTGAGGGCGGGGGGGTTCGAGTGACGAGGGGATCACCGATGACCATGAAGTAGCCGGTGCGACGGCTCACCCAGGCGCATTCGGCAAAGGTGAAGCCGTCGTGCCACATGGCGATGTAACTCCAGTCGTTGATTCCGCCGGTGGTGGGTTCCTCCACATGGCAGACGGCACCGACGGGTGTGCGGGAGTAGTCGGTTCCACCGAACGCTCCGGCGCTGAACCAATCGAGATAGTTTCCCTGGTTCATCGGGCCATAGAAGACGAATTCCTCGCCTCCTTGGCGACGGGAGGGCTCCCGCTGCCCATTGAAGCTCTCCACCGAAAGCATCAGCCACCAGTCGGAGTCGGCACCCCAGCGAATGCGCCCGTCGATGGCGTAGTCGGCGCCCCGACCGCCCCAGCGGCCCAGGGTGCCGAAGAAGGCCACGTTATCTCCGCTTTCGACGTGTTCGGATCCTTTGGCGCGGTGGATGAGGTTCATCTCGTCGTGCCGGGCAAAGGCGGCGGCCATCCGTTCGAGGTAACGGTGACCGAAGAAATTCGACGGCAGACGGCTGTGGGCGTCGTGGTCTTCGAGGTAATAATTCCGGGCGTAGGTTTCGTCCGCAGGGTGGAGAAGGGGGCCCGTTCGTTCGAAGCGTTTCAGTTTGTCGATGTAGGCTCTTGAGGCTTCCAGGCTGCCCATGTTCAAGTGGGTGACCAGGGCGGTCAGGCCCTGAAACTGGGCGAGTGAAAAGGGCGTTCCCAAGTGGGTGGAGGGGGAGGGCTTGTACGAGGGATCGAAATAGGTCTGGCCGTTCCGGATACCTTCGTCCCGGTAGGCGTGGGCCAGACGATGGGCCAGGGAATCGCCTATCCGGAGGCGTGTGCCGTCGCCGTCGTCGGTTGGAACACGGTCGTGCACGCGGGTTGGTATGTCGATCATCAGCACGATACAGCGGATGTGTTTCCCGCTTTCGCGGAGCCACTCGACCACGGGCGACCGGATTTCGCGGCGGTACGCGTCGCCGTCGATCAGTTCGTCCGAACGGGTGCTCACGCCGAGAACGTTAACCGATTCGAAGCCCGGCCTTTCCCGCAGGTAGTAGTCCTTCAGGGCGACGCTGTCTTCGGAGTCGCGGTTGTACACAACCAGAACGTGTTCGGAGACGTCCCACGGGTCCGGTTCGTACCGGGTCAGGGTGGTGGAACGTGTTCCTTCGGTCGTGTTCTCGATCAGAATGGACACCGAGTCGAAGGGCGTGCCGCCGGGTTTCCGTGCGGTGACCCGCACTCTTCCGTCGTCGCGGTAGCGCAGGGTGCCGTCGGAGGACGCCTCGGCGCGTTGCGTGTCGATGATCCGCATGTTCAGCGCTTGATAGTCCTCCTGACGAAGCCACTCGCGGTCACCGTCGGGATCCAGTTGTTCCGGGTCGAGCCAGGCCGATCGCGGAAGCTCCGGAAACGGTCCTTCACCCTCGTAGGCCCGCGTGAACGAGGCGATCTCTTCGGCGCCGTTGGCACCCGGCACCCGGTAGGTGATGTTTGCCCGGCGTTCGCCGTTGAAGTGATTCTCGAACCCGGTGACCACCTGCCGAAACTTGGCCGCATCCTCGGCATCCCTGACGGTGACTTCGACCTCGTAGGTTCCTTCCTCCTGAAACCGGAGATTGCCCTCCTGGTCGGCGAACGCCGCCCGGCCTCGCACACGGAAGGCAAGCCCGTCGGTTTCCGTGTCGAACCGCGGGATGGCGTCGGGATTCAACCACGCGGATACCGGCACGGCCAGGTGTCCGCCGATTTCGCTGAGTTCGAGCGAGCGGGTGATCCGTTCGGCATCGAGCACCTTCTCGCGCCGCGTCCCCGGAAGCGTCTCGGGTTCGTCGGCACGTCCCTCCGCGGTGGCGGCTTCGGCCCCGCGTTCGGCCGCGGGTAGCGGCTCCGGTACCGGATTCTCGGCGGGCGCGGTTTCGGTCTCGTTGTCCGCGGGCGAAGCGCACGCGTGGCCCGCGAGCAGGATGAGGAGCAAGAGTCCGGGAAGGCCGAATCGGCGTCGCAGTGCTGTCAATGTCATGGGTGTCAATCGTGCGGAGACCGGATGATCCGAGAAGTCGGATACCGGAATTCCGAATATCAAGGACGGTGTTATCAGTTGACCAAGATACCCTGATGGGAGTAAGGCACAAGGGTTTCCGGCATTTCGCCCCGGCACGGGCCTTGGTCGCCTTCCGGTCCTGGAGGGCGGCCTTTTTTCTCGCCTGCGGGCGGCGTTCTGACGTGTA
>SLOW01000025.1 GCA_007132315.1 Opitutales bacterium | reverse complement strand
CCCATATTGAGACCGGGAGAGAATACGATCACCCGGACTCAGCTCTTCTTTTGTTTGCCCGCGAGGTAAACCATTAGGATGTTGATATCGGCGGGATTGACGCCGCTGATGCGCCCCGCCTGGCCGAGCGTACGGGGCCGAACGGCCTCGAGTTTCTGCGCGCTTTCCTTCCTTAATCCATTGATATTCAAAAAGTTCAGGCTCTCAGGGACGCATATGTTTTCGACCTGGGAGAGCTTTTCTATCTGTTTCAGTTCGCGTCCGAGGTAACCCCGGTAAGTGACCCGGTAGAGAACCTCTTCACGTACGGCAGTCGAGAGATTCCGAAACGCCACGGGAAAAGGAATGTTCGGCTCCCGGCGCCGTGCGCGTTCGGCCAGGGTCCCCTCCTCCGTCCGCTCCGATTCCAATCGTTTGATCCATGTATCGATGGCACTCGCCTTGGCCTCGATCCGTTCCAAGCGAGCCGGAGAAAGCAGTCCGTGTTGGCGAGCGTGGTGGCGCAGCCGCAGCTCGGCGCTGCCGTGATTGAACAGCAGACGGTACTCCGCCCGACTGGTGAACATGCGATACGGTTCCGACGTCCCCTTGGTGACCAGATCGTCGATGAGCACCCCAATATAACCCTCGTGCCGGCCCAAAATCATGGGATCCTCTCCTCTGCCCTTGCGCACCGCGTTGACCCCGGCCACCAATCCCTGGGCAGCGGCCTCCTCGTAACCGGACGTTCCGTTGATCTGACCCGCGAAAAAGAGATTCTCCACCTTTTTGGACTCCAATGAAGGGTGCAACTGGGTCGGTGGCGCGAAATCGTACTCCACCGCGTAGGCCGGCCGCAAAATCACCGCCTTCTCCAGACCCGGCACACTTTGGATCATAGCGATCTGCACATCCAGCGGCAGGCTGGTGGAACAACCATTGATGTAATACTCGTTGGTATTCCGCCCCTCCGGTTCCAGGAAGAAGCGATGAGACGGTTTGTCCGGAAAACGGATGAATTTATCCTCGATGCTCGGACAATACCGCGGGCCGGTGCCTTCAATCTGGCCGCTGTACATGGGAGACAGGTGCAGATTTTCTCGAACGATCCGTTCCGTTTCTTCGGTGGTGTACGTGATAAAACAGGACACCTGGCTCTCACCGGGTTGCCATCCCAGCCGACGTTCGGCGGATTGTTCCACGTGGAACAATCCCTCGCCATCCCGGGTGTCGTAAAAACCAAAGAGGCTCGGTTCGTCATCGCCCTTCTGCTCCTCCATCACCGAAAAGTCGATGCTGCGCCCCAGCAGCCTGGGCGGCGTACCCGTTTTCAGCCGCTCCAGCTCGATGCCGGCCTCCAGGAAGCTGGCGGAGAGCGTTTTCGCGCTATAATCCCCCATCCTGCCACCTTCGTTCTTATTCCTGCCCACGTGCATCAACCCGCGCAGGAAGGTGCCGGTCGTTACGACGATCATTGTACCATAGAAATCGACATCGAGATTGGTTCGACACCCGACCACTCGATCTCCTTCGAAAATCAGGTTGTTCACGGTCGCCTGGAACAGGGTCAGGTTTTCTTGCAACTCGATGGTGTGCTTCAAGCGGAACTGATAGGCTTTCTTGTCGCACTGGGTCCGCGGCGCCTGCACTGCCGGGCCCTTGGAGGCGTTAAGTTTGCGGTACTGAATGCCCGTGACGTCCGCGTTGACACCCATTTCTCCACCGAGGGCGTCGATTTCGCGCACCATGTGTCCTTTGGCCTGGCCGCCAATCGCCGGATTGCAGCTCATCTGACCGATCGTGTCGATGTTCCCGCTCAGCAACAGGGTTTGCGCACCCATCCGCGCCGCCGCCAGCGCGGCTTCGGTGCCGGCATGACCGGCGCCGCAGACGATCACATCGTAACGTTTACTGGTAAAATCGTGCATTTCGGAAGGAAATAGGTACTCAATGACGAAAAAGACGCAAACGTAAGCGGTTTTCAGCCCGTTTGCGAGGAAACTCAACGGGTAAGGCGAACGGAGCTCCGTCGGGAAGATTGCCCAATGCTGCTGGTTCTGGTCTATTACGGAATTCTTGACGACAGATTGTTCAGATAACTCGGATTCCAAGACCGACGTCCCGTATCCGTGCATTAGTAACACATCCCGTCAACGCAGTCTTGCCTCTGCGCTCCTCCCGTCTCTGCGGTGCAAACTGACGTCACTGTTTGTGAAAGTTCTCCGTGTCTTCGTGTGAGAAACCCGCATCTATTAATAAAGACAAGACATGTCTATCAAGCACCACGGCTTATCGTCCGTACTCGCTTTCATTTTCCGATGCAAAACGTGGCGAAGAGTTTGTCCAGCATGGCTTCGTTGTCCACGCGACCGGTGATTTCGCCAAGCGCGTCCAGGGCGCCCCGGAGTTCGCTGGCGGCCAGTTCGGGGGGTTGATTCTCGCGCAGCCGTGACAGGCCGTCTTCGAGCATGGCCCGGGCTTCTTGAAGGGCCCGGGCGTGCCGGGCGCTCACGGCGACGCGGTCGGCGCCGGGGGATTCAGCCTCCCGGCGCAGCAGCGCTTCGATTGACGACTCCAGTTCGTCGAATCCCAGTCCGGTGAGCGCCGAGACGAGGACCTCCCTGCACCCGTCAAGCAAGGGTTCGACCGTTCCGCCCTCCAGCAAATCCGCCTTGTTGTGAATTACCAGCGTATTGGCGGGACTCAGCCGTTCGCGCAAGGCACCGGGCAGAGGGGGATGGGGGAGGACGGCGTCGAGCACCACCAGAAACAAGTCGGCTTCGCCCGCCTGCTCCAGGGTTTTTTCCATGCCCAGCCGCTCGATCTCGTCGCCCCGCTCACGCAGTCCCGCAGTATCCAATAATCGGATACAATAGCCGCCGAGCCGGATGCGCTCCTCGATAAAATCGCGGGTGGTCCCCGGCGTTTCGTTGACGATCGCCCGCTCGCGACCGGCCAGGCGATTCAACAGGCTGCTCTTGCCCGCGTTGGGCGCGCCGACAATGATCGTTCCGACGCCTTCCCGCAGCATCGCGCCGTAATGTTCGGTGGCGGCGAGTTTCTCGACATCCTCGATCATCGCGCGTACCCGCGCCGCGGGTCCGCCGGATTCTTCCGGAGGAAGGTCCTCTTCGGGAAAATCGATGTAGGCTTCGATTTCGGCCAGAACCTGCAGCAGCCGTTCGATCAGGCCGGCGATCCGCCGGCCCAGGTCGCCCCGCAGCTGCCGGCCGGCGGCCTCGAGGGCGCGGTCGCTCTGGGCGCGAATCAGATCGATGACCGCTTCGGCCTGGCTGAGGTCCATACGACCGTTGAGAAACGCGCGGCGGGTGAAGTCGCCGGGCCCGGCGGGGCGGCACCCCCGGTTCTGGAGGTCTTCGACGATTTTCGAGATGATGAGGGGATTGCCGTGGCAATAAAACTCGGCCAAGTCCTCGCCGGTATAGGACGCCGGTTTCCGGAACCAGGTGTAGAGGAGATCGTCCACGGCCGCGCCTTCCCGGTCGCGGTAGGTGCCTCGGGTCATGTGGCGCGGGGTGCGGAAGTCTCCAAACAGATCCATCAACAGCGCCGGCACGAGCGGACCGCTCACCCGCACAACGGCAATGGCGGATTCGCCGTAGGGCGTCGAAGGGGCGACAATTGTATCGCTTTCGGTGGTCATGGTGAAATCGCTTTCAGACCGGCGGCTTTCGCACAAGCCTTTTGCCGGCTGTCGGTGGTCATGAATTCGCGATAACCAAGGAGCCGAGCGCACGCGACGTGCAGGACATCAAGCGTTCCCGTGCCGATCCTGGCTGCGTGGTGTTCAGAGAGGAAGCGGCCGAGGTTCCAGACTTCCTCCCAGTCGCAGGTCAGGCGAACGAGGACACGTGCGTGCAAGTCGGCCTCGATGTCGGCGATGGCAGCGTTGGACTCCCTCTCGCTGCCTTCGCCCCGAAAACACTTCAGTTTAAGCGCGGATGTCGCCTCGGAGAGGTGCAGAGATGTGATACGGATTGGGGAGCGTCGGCGAAGAACGAAGCGCTGAACCGCCTCGGATTCGGGCTCCGGGGTATAGAGCTTCAGGAAAACACCCGTATCGAAGTAGGTTTTCACCGGGAGCCGCGGGATTCGGCGACCAAATCATCCGAGGAAGCGCCTTTCCAGTCCCCCGACCAGGTCTTCCGAGCACGTGCGTTAAAATCCGGAAACGTGGTCTCGTCTTCCTCGATCGGAACGAGTTTAGCCACAGGTTTCTTGCGGCGGGTGATCGTGACGCTCTCACCGCAATCCACCTCCCGAAGGACCTTCGCAAGGTTGTGCTGGGTTTCCATGATGGAGTAACATTTCATTATAGTATTGATTTAACGCATAATCATACCGATGGCAAGTCTGTCGCGACGCCTGATTCCGGCCGGGTTCCGCTTCCTTCATTAACCTCGAAACCCAAAGTCGGACATGCTGCTCCCGGCCGACCCGGGACTTCGCATGAGCCTCTGCTGAAGCGTGTTATCCGGGGCTTGACCGAAGCCTCCGCACCCCTGATTCCGTGTCATTCCGTATTCCGTAGCTAACCCTCCCCCTGTCCTCACGGACAGGCCTACAAGATCTCCTATCCTCGCCCCTGGCCCCATTCCCCCGTAATCCGCGTAGGACTAAGCTACTGCGATCCAGTCCTTAATGGAATTCCATCGGGAAATTCCCCGATCGTTCCGGACCGAAGGGGTGATCCGTTTACTTCGCAATGGCCGTCACTAAGACAACATCCTACAGCGGCGGCGGGGCGCCGGCCTCCAGGAAGGAGAAGTTCAATCCCGATAGCGATTCCGCTTCTCACCAACGAGCCGCTTAAACCATTCCAGTTGTGCGATTCGTCGCCGGTTTCGTCCGGAGGGTTTTGTGGGGATTATTCGCCGTTCTTTTCGGCCGAGGATTTGGCGATGCTGCGGGCGGGGGCGGCCGATTCTTTGATCTTTTCCGTTACCGTGGCGTGAATCTCTTTCCCGACTTCCGAATTCTCCATCAGGTGCTGTTTGGCCGCTTCGCGGCCCTGACCGATGAGATTGCCGTTGTAAGAGATCCAGGCGCCTTTTTTCTCCAGCACCTTGTGTTCAATGCCGAGGTCGATCAGGGAGCCGGTGGTGGAGATGCCCTCGTTGTACATGATGTCGAACTCGCACTCGGTGAACGGTGGGGCGACCTTGTTCTTGACTACCTTCAGTCGCGTGCGGTTGCCCATGACTTTGCCGCTGGATTCCTTGATTTGTCCGATGCGGCGGATGTCCATCCGCACCGAGGAGAAAAATTTCAGGGCTCGGCCGCCCGGTGTTGTTTCGGGGCTGCCGAACATGACGCCGATTTTCTCGCGGATCTGGTTGGTGAACAGGCACACGCACTGGGTCTTGCTGATCACCGCCGTGAGGCGGCGCATGGCCTGGCTCATGAGGCGGGCCTGGGAACCGACCGTGGCGTCGCCCATCTGGCCGTCGAGCTCCGCCTTGGACACGAGGGCGGCGACGGAATCGATGACCACCACGTCGATCGCGTTGGAGCGGATCAGGCTCTCGGTGATGTTGAGGGCGTCCTCCCCGCTGTCGGGCTGCGAGACGAGCAGGTCGTCCAGGTTGACCCCGACAACGCGGGCGTAGTTGGGGTCGAGCGCGTGCTCGACATCGACAAAGGCCGCCAGACCGCCCTGGCGCTGGGCTTCGGCGATGAGGCTGAGCGCCATGGTGGTTTTACCGGACGATTCCGGCCCGTAAATTTCGGAGACGCGGCCCCGCGGCAACCCGCCGATGCCGAGAGCGAGGTCTATCGCCAGCGAACCGGTGGAGATGGACGATACATCCATCCGGCGATTGCTGCCGAGCCGCATGATGGAGCCCTCGCCGTACTGTTTGGTGATGGCGGAGAGGGCGAGGTTGAGATTTCTGTCGCGCTCCGACGCCGTGTTGTCGTTCGCTGTCTTTTTTGTGGTGGTGGTCTCTTTGGCCATGAGGAATTCTTCGGAATGAAAAGGTGGGCTTGGGGCAGGCGCTCCCGTTTTCGACGCAAACGGGTAAAACCCGAGATTCACCTGCACGATCCAGAGCTAGGGTCACGTGATCATAATTTCAATATTTTTTCCGAAGAATTTTTCCGGACTGGACCGCCGGCGAGCTGTCGGTAGCATGGCGGAACTGGTTGGACCCCTTGACCCATATCCTCGCCGGCCAGGCGGTCGGGCACCGGTTTAGCGGCAAGGCAATCGTACCCTACGCCATGCTGGCGGCGTGGATTCCGGATATCGACAATGTTGTCGGCGGCGGTCCCGAATTCTACCTCCTGTACCACCGCGCCATCACCCGTTCGCTGTTCGGCGGTTTCTGCCTGGTGCTGGTGCTGGCCACCGTCTCCTGGACGTTGAGCCGCCGCAAGTGGGCGTTCGGCCCGCTCCTGGCATTCAGCTACGGTTGTGTGCTGCCGCACATCTTTCTGGAATGGATAAACAATTACGGGACCCGGATCCTGGCTCCGTTCTCGGACCTGCGCTTTCAGAGCCTGCACCCGTGGGCCAAGCGGATTCAACCCGAGGACGAACCGTCGCCGTTTTCCCTGGAGGTCCGCTTGGACGCGGCCGGAAACATCAGCGACTGGCGCTACGACGGTCCCACCTTCGGCGGGTTCGAGGATTGAGCGGGCACGTCAATTTCCGCCGCCGAAGAGCACGGCAAGCCCGATCGTCGCGCGAGTGAGCGCATAGTCGCTGCCGAACGAGTAGGAAATCTGGGTGTTCAGAGCGAGCCGCTCCGAGAGGTAATGTTTGATGCCCCCCCGGAATTCCATCAGGAACTCGGTGTCCGTATCGGAATCATCGTCACTAACAAAACCGATGTTCGGCGCGGCACCGACGTAAAAGGCGATATTGTCGTGGGGAATGTGAAAATCAAGCCCGACGCCCAGGACGTGGGCGGTCAGCGAGGTGGCGTTGTCGTAGCGGATGGCCTGGTACTGGGGCCGCAGCGCCCAGTTGTCGAAGATAAAGTAGGAATAGTCGAGATGGGCGCTGAGGACGTCCACACTGCTCTGGCCGTCGGGGTCGAGAATCGAATAACTCCCGTGAAAACCCAATTCCGAGCGTCCCTTGGCGGTGAACGTCGGGCCATTGTCATCCGGCGCGTTGATGTGCTGGTCGGGAATGTCGGCGCGCGACATACTCCCCCCGGCGGGCAAGGACAGGCAGATCAACAGCAGGCAGCAGATAAAATTCTTCATCGTCAAATGTGGTGGAAGGTTTTGTACGGGAGAAGCCGCGTGATATCCGGTGCGGGCCTCCGGTTTTGGCGCGAGTCTAGGCGAGGGGGCTTTG
>SLOW01000043.1 GCA_007132315.1 Opitutales bacterium | reverse complement strand
GGGTTGGGGCTTTTTTTTTTCGGCCGGCTCCTCGGGGAGCGATTCGGCGAGCTCGCTCAACTCGCGGATCACGGTATCGATGGCGCGGGCCTGGCCGGCTTCGGTGGCTTTGAGGAGGGCGATCTCGAAATTGATTCTTTCCGACAGTCCGTGCATCACGGTCGGCTGGGCGTCCCGCAGGACTTCGAGGATGCGGGTGAACCGTTCCGGCGACGCTTTGCCCTCCGGCAATCCCTCCGGAGTCCGACCGCGGATGGTGAGCACCAGCGTTTCCCGGAAAAACGCCTGCAAATCGAGCAACGCCCGGTAGAGGTCGCGGCCCTCGCCGGCAACCCGGTCGATCGATTCGACCAGGGCGGCATAATCGCCCGCGACGATGTGTGCCGCGAGTTCGCGAATGTGTTCGGAGGAAAGGATTCCGTACACCTCGTGGACGTCGCGCGCGCCGATCGTTTTGCCGCAAAACGAGATCATCTGGTCGAGGATCGACTGTGAGTCGCGCATACCGCCGAGCGCGAGTCGCGCGATCGCCGTCAGCGCCTCGTCCTCGACTTCGATGCCCTCCTCGCGCGCGATTTTTTTCAGCCTTTCCGCGATCAGGCCGTCGGCAATCGGTTTCAGTTCGAAGCGCTGGCAACGCGACACGATGGTGGGCAACACCTTTTGTGCTTCGGTAGTGGCGAAGACGAACTTCACGTGCGCCGGAGGTTCTTCCAGGGTCTTGAGAAGCGCGTTGAACGCCTGATTGGACAGCATGTGCACCTCGTCGATGATATAGATCTTGAACTGTCCCCGGGTGGGCGCGTAGCGCACGTCATCCCGGAGTTCGCGGATCTGATCGACCGAATTGTTGGACGCGCCGTCGATCTCCATCACGTCCATCGAATCGCCCGAGGCGATGGTGCGGCAGGAGGCGCAGGCGCCGCATGGGGTGACGGTTATTCCGCTTTCACAATTGAGTGCTTTGGCGAAGATGCGCGCCAGGCTGGTTTTCCCGGTGCCGCGGGGCCCGACGAAGAGATAGGCGTGGGCGATGCGGTCCTGTTCGATGGCGTTGCGGATGGTGCGGACAATGTGATCCTGCCCAACGACATCCTCGAAGAGCTGGGGGCGCCACTTGCGGGCAATGACCTGATAGTTCGCCGACATTTCGCGGAAAAATCAAAAAAGTGGCCAGGCGACCTACGGCACATGTGGAGCGGTGCTACCGTTGCTACCTTCCGGTCCTGGCGGAGTTCGCCCGCCCAGCATTGCATAGGACCTGGCCAAGTTCCAACCTAGGCGCGCCGGAAAGGCTTTCAACCCCGAAATCGAACGGGAGATCACTTTTCGCTTATTCAGCCGCCTTCGCCGCCGTAAAAGGCCTCGATCCGGCTTACCACGTACTCGTAATCCGCCGCCGAAAACCCTCCCGATCGACGAATTTCCCGTGCCTCTTCCAGTTTTTGCTCCTTCTCGACCTCCGGGTCCGGGCCCGGCGCGGACGGAAGCAGTGTCGGTCGGAGCTCCACGTTGACTTCGCCGGGACTGAGTTGGTTGAGGGCTCCGGTGTAATGGTCCGACGAAAACCGGATGAACGCGCGCTGGCGTTCGTTGGGAACCGTGTAGAGGAGGACACGTTCCGTATCGAATCCGCGTTTGCGCACCTCGACCACGTGCCCCATGCGGCGGGAAAGCGGAATCACCATCGGCGTCGTGCCCTCGCGGTCGCCGTTGACATAAACGCCCGCGCCCTCGGGCTGCGATTCGATGGGTATGCGCTGGTGGCTGCCTTTATGCAGGGTGGCGCAGCCCGCGCCCAATACGAGGAGGCCCGCGGCGGCGAGCAGTTTGCAGCAATGTCGTCTCATGTTTGGCAGGTAAAGATTGAACCAATCACGGGAATGTTCCCGGTTCAAGGTTTTTGAATTCCCGTGGCAATCAATCCAGGATGTCGATCAATTCCACCCGGCTGATGAGCCAGTCGCCCTCCTCCTTGATCCATTCGACCCGGAAACGCCTGCTCTCGTCGCGCCGTCCATGCTCGTGGAACCGCGCGATCCCGTGTCCGGTCAGTTCCATCACCGCGCTGCCTCCATCCTCGGCCACCACCAGATCGCGATCGGAAACCCGGAAACGCAAATCACCGGCGCTCGAGCGCGCCTGGTGGATCACGGCGGCGAATTCATCGCGGTCCTGGCGGCCTTCGGGAAAAGGACGGCCCATGCTCACTACAAACTCTTCGGTGAAGTGGCCGGCGATTTCCCGCGCCGTGCCGATGCTTGAAAACAGCGTCTCCTCACCCTCCTTCTCCGCCAGTTCCACCAGCTTATCCACCTTGCCGTGCAGGATCCGTTCGTCGTCGGCGAGCCATAAATAACGGTAGCCGAAATACCCCGCCGCCCCGAGGACGGCGACCAGCAGAATGATCAGGCGGACGTGGCGCATACCCCACTTGAGCGGAATCCGGCGGCGGGCGCAAGCCGGAGCGTGCGGTTTGGGTCAAGCGCGCGGGTGCGCCTTGCGATAGATTTCCTGAAGGCGGCCGACGGAGACGTGGGTGTAGATCTGGGTGGTGGAGAGGTTGGCGTGTCCCAGGAGTTCCTGCACGAGCCGCAGGTCGGCGCCGTTGTTGAGAAGATGAGTGGCGTAGGAATGGCGAATCTTGTGGGGCGAAATATCCATCGGCAGATCCGCCAGGGCCAGGTAGCGCTTCAGGAGCAGTTGGGCCTGACGCGGGTAGAGCCTCCTGGTTCCGCTGTCAACGGTCAGAACGGGATCGTCGCGTCCGGTCTGGACGGCGAACTCCGACCGGAACTTCCGCAGGCAGGCCAGGGCGACGTTCCCCAGGGGACAAAGCCGTTCCTTGCGGCCTTTGCCGGTCACCCGGGCGACCCCGTTTTCCAGGTCGATGTGGCCGTAGTTCAGGGCGGTCAACTCGCTGACTCGGAGACCGCCCCCGTAGAGCAGTTCCATCAACAGGCGGTCGCGCCAGGCGCGGAACGGGGTGATTCCGCCGTTCTCCAAGAGGCGCATGGGGCCGTCGAGCAGAAGGCGCACCTGCTTCTCGGTGAGAAATTTGGGCAGCGGGCGATCCAGTTTGGGCAGGGTCACTCCGGCGAACGGATTCACCCGCAACCGGTCGCGCCGAATCCAGAACCGGAAAAACGCCCGCAGGGCGGAAACGTGATTATGCAAGGTGCGCCGGGCCAGGCGGTGCTGGGCCTCGATCAGGTAGCCGCGAATCCGGCGCGGATCCAGTTTCTCCCACGCCGGTGCCTTGCCACCGCCCGCCAGCCAAGTCCCGAAATTCTCGACGGCGGAGCGGTAATTGCGAACGGTATAGGGCGACAGACGCCGTTGGGACGCCAGATGTTCGGCGAAGGGTTCGACCCACTCGATCGTCCAGCGCGGCTTTTCCGGTTGCGGTGTCTCTGCCTTCATGACGCCACCCGATCCGATGTTCCACTTTCCTTCATCCGCTTTTCGGAAAACCCACCCCACCCGCAGGCGCTGGGAACCCCCACTCGGGACCACGGTGCGGCCTATGAAAAAAATCGATGGCGATGCAAATGGTTTCGGGACGATTTATAAGTTCTGGTGCCCCCGCCGGGAGTCGAACCCGGATTAACGGTTTAGGAAACCGCGGTTCTATCCATTGAACTACGGGGACGAATACGTCATGTCTTGTGAAGTAAAGCCAGGCGTCGCTCGCAGTCAACGGTCATTTCGCCCTGGGGGTTCGCGATTGCGGATGGCACGGGAGCGAGCGGACTCTTCGTGATTCGGAATGGGTCGAGAACGGTAACAACCTTGAACTGGCGTACGCCGAAAGGTCCGGCTGAAAGCACGGACCTACGCGACGGAAGCGGGAATCAATCCCGCCGTTCTTCGGACGCCGCACAGCGGCCTCGGACGGACAACAGGACAGGTCGGGCCGATTCGGCTACCAACGGTGGCGGTGGGGGCCGAAGTCGGCGGTGTAAAACTCCGAAATCATGCGACCCGGGGGGCAGGCCGCATCGATTCGTTCGCGGTCAGAATCGTCGAGGGTCACCTCCACCGCAGCCAGGTTGTCCTGCAGTTGCCGCATCGTACGCGGTCCGATGATCGGACTGGTCACGCCGGATTGACTGAGGCACCAGGCGACGGCGAGCTGAGACAGGGTGCACCCCTTCCCTTCGGCCAGAGGTATCAGTTTTTCGACCGCTTCCAGAGCGGACCGCGTGTACCGGGCGTCAAGATACGGGTTGCGTTCCAAGGGATCGAAGCGGCTGTCTTCGGGCGGCTCCTGATCGAGTCGGTACTTCCCGGTCAAGAGACCTCCCGCCAAGGGGCTCCAGGGAATGACGCCCATACCGTAGGTGCGAGCCATCGGCAGCAATTCGCGTTCGATTCGTCGATCGAGCAGGTTGTAGGGCGGCTGCTCGCACACGAATCGGTTCAATCCGAGCTCCCGTGAAACCCAAAAAGACTCCATCACCTGCCAGGCCGCGAAAGTGCTGGTACCGGCGTACCGGACCTTTCCCGCCCGGATCAGATCGTCCAGGGCTCGCAGGGTTTCGTCGATCGGAATGTCCGACTGCGGACGGTGAATCTGGTACAGATCGATCCAGTCGGTCTGGAGACGTTTCAAACTGAGCTCGCATTGCTGAATGATGTGGCGACGGCTGTTCCCGGCGGCGTTGGGATCGTCATCGTCCATTCGCCCGTAGACCTTGGTCGCGAGAACCAGCCGGTCCCTCCGCCCGTTGCGCTTGAGGGCCTCGCCCGTCACCTCCTCACTGCGGCCGCGCGAATACACGTTGGCGGTGTCCAGGAAATTGATCCCGGCATCGAGCGCGGCGTCGATCATCCGATAGGACTCTTCGGGGTCGGTCTTCCCCCCGAACATCATACAACCCAGGCAAAGCGGGCTAACCTGAATGCCTGTGCGTCCAAGTGAACGTATTTCCATCATCCGAATCCTTTCCGTTCTGAAAGTGTTTTTTCCGCGACACCGGTCAGAAGCGCTGATCGATGCGTATCATCTCAGCCAAACACAGGGGCGTCGGCCGGACAACCAAAATGCGCTGCAAGCCGTTGCGATCAAAGGACTCCCTCTTCCGGTGGAAGGCACGAAAATCGACCATCGCTCTTGCCCTCAACCACACCGGGCGTTTAACTAGCCTGAATTATGCCTGAAAAAAAGGAAGATAACGAGCAGAGAGACTCCGTCCAAGTGATGATGGAGAAGAAATTTCTCGAACAGAGAAAGGTCTTTCTCTGGGGAGAAGTCAGTGACAAGAGCGGCAAGGAGGTGGTCGAAAAGCTGCTTTACCTGGAAGCCATCAACCCCGGCAAGGAAATCACGTTTTATATCGACACGCCGGGAGGGTCCATCACCTCGGGCATGGCCATCTATGACACGCTCCAGTTGATCAGCTCTCCCATCACCGTCGTCGTCACGGGAATGGCCGCCAGCATGGGGTCGATTCTCCTGTGCTCCGCGCCCAAGGGGAAGCGATTCCTGTTTCCCCACTCGCGGGTACTGATTCACCAGCCGCTCCTGGCGGGCCGCATGGTCGCACCGGCCGTGGATATCAACATCCAGGCCACCGAAATGGAAAAACTTCGCGAGGAGTTGAACCGGATTCTTTCCGACGCCTCCGGACAACCCCTCGAAAAGATTACCCAGGACACCGACCGCGACTTCTACCTCAACGCCAAAGAAGCGATCGAGTACGGCCTGGCCGACCACATCGTCGAGAAGATCTGATTCCGCGGCGGCGCTCCGCCGGACCCGTTCCGGCCGGGCGCCGCCCCCTTACTTCGGTGCGACCGGCGGCAACCGCATGGATTGGCCGTTGTCCTTCGCGGAGAGTTTCAACAGGAATGGCGCGGCAGGAGGGACTTGAACCCCAACCAGCGGCTTGGAACACCGCTGCTCTGTCCGGTTGAGCTACTGCCGCAGTAGGCCGCAACGCTGACGGACGATTTGCGGCGTGAGACCGTCGAATGCCAGCAACAGCTGTCCGCGATTGGAGCCAGCCTGACCGAAGCGGTCACGTTCCACTTGGAGCACTTTGCGGCGCGGAAGCGTTCAAAGGACATTGCTGGAGCCGTTCAGGAATGGCTTGAAATCCGCGAGAAGGACGGGAACCAGGCATCAGACGTTCCGTAACCTTCGGAGTCGTTCCAAGAAGCTTGTCACGGCATTTCCGGACCGTACCGTCGCCGAGATCACAACGGCCGACATCACCCAATTCCTTGAAGAGATCGAAGGGACGGCTCAAACCAGAAAACGGTATCGGGAGGTTGCCTCCGCATTTTTCCGTTGGAGCAAGCGACGCGGTTTGATCGATACAAACCCGGTCGAGGATGCACCAATCCCGAAGGTGGTACGGAAAGATCCGGAGATTTACTCCGAGGCACAAATGCGGGTGATGCTCGAAATTGCTTCGGTACGCTCCCCCGATTGCTCGCTTGGCTTGTCCTCGGCGGGTTTGCCGGGCTGCGTACGGATGAAATTGAACGGCTCGATTGGAGCGACATTGATTTCGAGCACGGGTCAATCGACATTCGGCCGGAAGTCTCAAAAACCGGAAGCGGGCGCGACGTTAAGCTGGAGGAGGACGCACGCGACTGGCTTTTTTCGATCCGCAAAGCCACGGGACCGGTTGTCCGGAAACACTGGCACACGTCGAATGCTGTTCGCCAGTTCAAGCAGGACCTCGCTAACGGCAACGCCAAAAACCTCAAGAAGATCGCCGCAGAGATCGGACGGCCGGTGTAGACCGTCCTACCCTTCAAATGGAAGCCGAATGCGCTCCGGCACACGTTCGCATCCTGCCACCTATACCGCGACGAGGACGCCAGTAAAACCGCTTTGCAGCTAGGGCATGAGGAGAATCCCAGGGTTTTGTTCAAGTACTACCGTAAGCGCATCAAAAAGAACGTAGCACGCGATTGGTTCGAGATCCGTCCTGCCACCGAGCATAACATCGTGAAAATTGCCGCCGATGGATGACAATCGCGAGAACTGCGGCAGGACACCTCAAAGAGAAGTTGGCACCTTATGTTTGTTCCCCAACGGAATAAATCCCGAGATCTGTCAGTGCGATTTCTGCAACCGGAACGATTGAGGGATCGAAAGCTCAATTCCGACGAGTCACTCAGAAATTACGAAATGACCATTCGCCGCAATCTCCCTGATTCCGGGCTCGGCCACCCCGACAGCCCCACTCGCCAATCCGCTCCCACGTTTCCCTCGGGCCGACCGCACGGGAAAAAGTCAACCGCATCCCCGTCCGGGGACACCCCCCCCCTTGCGCCCCAAGTGTTCGGTCGGCCC
>SLOW01000278.1 GCA_007132315.1 Opitutales bacterium | reverse complement strand
GTCGCGGTCAACCGCGACCTACACGCCATCGATGTGATCAACGGACTGGTCTGGTCAGCCGGCGCGAGCGGATTCATTCAACACCGGCCGGCGGATCCCCCGGCCGGAGCGAGCATCAGCCTGTCGACGGGTTTCCTGGATTTCGGTACGGTCGCCATCGGGAGCAACAAAACGCGCGCGATCACCGTCAGCAATCACGGATCCGATATACTGGAGATTTCCTCCATCCAGATAGCCAACGCGCTGTTTACCCCCAACCAGTCGAATATGACCATTCCCCCGGGACAAAGCCGCACGCTGGGGGTTGTTTTCCATCCAATGGGGGAAATCGACGCCGATCCCAATGAGCCAAAAGCCATCCTTTCCCTGCAAAGCAATGCCATCCAGGGGAATCAAATCGTGCAACTACGCGGAGTCGCACGGCCCAACGCTTGGCGACAAATCGCCAGCGGCACGGACCGGAACCTGACGCGGGTCCAGTTCGTATCCGCGAGCACTGGATACGCGATTTACGACGTCGGAGTGGTCAAAACCACCGACGGCGGCGAAACTTGGACCGACCTCCCCAACGTCAACCCGCCGGGAACCGTGCGCTCCCTCTTCTTTATTAACGCCAACACCGGCATGGTGGGCGGCGGCGACGGCAGCTCGGCTTTCGTCCGGCGTACCACCAACGGCGGAAGTTCCTGGACCAACGCCACGGTGACCTCGGCCGGCGCGCCCATTCAGGACATCTCCTTCGCTCCGGGACAGACCAATCGTGGTTACGCCGTATCCGGAGCGGCCGGACAGACCGGCGCCGTCCTCACCACCACCAACGGCGGTTCCAGCTGGGCCCCAACCGTGTCCCAGCCACCGGGCAAATTCTCCGGAGGCGCGGTTTATTCCTACAACGAAGCTCGCTTGTACGCCTCATCCGGCGGAAGCCTTTACCGAACCCGGAACTTCGGTTCCTCCTGGGAAACGATTTTCCAGGCCGGCGGGGCTTTCCCCCTTCAGGCGATCCGCACGGTCGGACTGTTCAATGGCTACGCCGGAGGCATCGGCGGATTCTTCCGCCGCACCTCGAACGCGGACGGAGTGCCCACGGTTTGGGAAGGCGTTCCCGTCTTCACCGCCGGCACCATACAGGACCTGCACTTCGTGACCCAGGACCTTGGTTGGCTGACGGTCGGCGGAGCCGGTAGCGGCGGAACGTCATCCATTTACCGTACCGAAAACGGCGGCGTCACCTGGAAAGAAGATTTCGCCGCGGCCAGCGGAAACATTCGCTCCGTCTGGGGGGTGGGTATCAACGGCAACTTGGCCTACGCGGTGGGAACCGGAGGACGCGTCTGGAAGTACGAACCCCACGCCGAACCAGCGTCCGGCCTGGTCTCCCTGCCGCCGACCATTTTCGCCGGCGAAACCGGTCCGGGAGAAACGATGCCCGCTCCCGTGACCCTTCGCAACATCGGCGCCGCCCCAGTGACTATCGAACGCGTCATCGTGGACAACGGCAACAGCCCCGAGGCCTTTGTGCTCCGTGAAGACATTGAGGCAACCCTGCAACCCGGTGAAAGCGTAACGGCGGAACTCGCCTTCCTGGCGAACATCCCCGGGAACTATAGCGCCACCGTCACGGCCGTCAGCGACGGCGCCCAGCGCGTGACCAGCACCCAGGTCTCCGCCCGGGTCGTGGCTCCGCCGCAAGTGGTGATCATCGATTCGGAACCCTCCGGACTTACCGTAACTGTCGACGGCGTGGAACGCGTCACCCCGGTCGCTTACTCCGTCTCCTCCGACAGCGGTCCGGGCGACTGGGCTCCGGGTTCCACCCACTCGGTCGCCATCGCAGTGGGGCAGAGCCGCGACGGGGTCACCTACCGCTTCCAACAATGGGAACCCACCCGCGAACGCGAGTTCACTGTTGTTGCATCGGCCACGGAGTCGAAACACTTCGTCGCCCGCCACGTGACTTCGGACACCGCCGACGTTTCCCCGCAGGGCCTGGCGGCCAGCCCCCTCTCCGCCCAACCCGCTTCGGTCGAACCGCCCGCCGACATTCCCGCCGGCCCCTGGTTGAGACTTTCGGAGGCCTCGATGACCGTGCCCGCGCTCGGTGACATCGACGTCCAAGGTACGGTTTTCCTCAGTCCCGACCAGATCACCGCCTCTCTTGACTCGCATGCCTTCCGCATCCCCGCGAATACCTCGCTGCCGGAACTGCTCAACGTAAGCGCGGGGTCGTGGCGCTTCGACTACAACCGGATCGGCGGCACCGGCTTCCTGACCCTGCGGGCTCAATCCCCCGGCATCGACCTCCTGGCCAATCCGGCCGTGCCGCCCTCGCAGTTGGTCTTCAACTTCGAATCGAACGGCCACTTCCAGGGTTCGTTCGCCACCCACGGCAACACGCCGCTCATTCCCGGCGTGTTCGAACTTGGACCCGGAAGTGTCGAGCTCACCCGAGATCCCTTCTTCAGCTTGAATGTCCACGGGCAGGTCCGCCTGCTCCAACACCCGAACGGCGGGTGGACGGTGAACGAACTCCTTTCCTTCACAGCGGCGGAAGGTCCCTTCGAACACGTCTTCACCAACCTGCCGAATCCGATGCTGAATCTCGGCTTCCTCACCGTGCAAGCGGGTCCCTCCGCGGCGTTACGGGTGGCTCGCGACAACAGCGGAGTATTCGGTTTATCATTACAGAACCTGGGAATCGACTTGTTGGGTCGCTCCTTCGCCAATGTTTCCGGGGAGGTAGACAGTTCGGGTCTGCTCACCCTACACGTCAGCCCGCCGGCAACGCCTTTCGCCATCGGCCCGATACGCTACGAAGTGACGGACGATACGGAAATTTCCTGGAACGTCCTCGGCGGCGACCTCAACGTTACGTTGCCTCCCGGAACCCTCAAAGCCTCCGGCGTGGAAGGGTGGCCGAGCGGCGGGGTAACCTTTCCCGGGCTGACCCTCGACAGCGGCGGCGACTTCGAACGAAGAATCAACCTGCCGACCTTCACCTTCGACGGCATCTCCCTGCAATCCGGCGGGAACCTGACCGACAACCATCTGCTCTTCCGTCGCCAGGCCGGCGTCACCAGCGTCCGCATACGCGACCAGAGGGATTTCTTCGGCAACTCATTCAAACTCGCCTTCGACATCGCCTCAAACGGCAACGTCAGCGGTAGTTTCACCGGCGACTTCGGCATCGACACAATTTTCTTCGGACGCCTTGAGTTCGGTGCCATATCGCTGGCCTACGACAGCGCCGAACCCGACTACCAATTCCGCAACCGCTTCCCTTTGATCGGCCAGAACTTCGCCATCGAATTCGGATCCGCCGGCGCCCGCTTCCGTCATCTCTCCTGCAACGGCCCCGCACTCCACGACTGCGAAACCGGCCTCTTCGCCATCCCGCCGGATTAAGCCCGGGCCCGTTTTATCGGCGGACGCCCTTAGAGCTCCAGGGCGACCCGTTTCCCGGTTTCGGCGGCTTCGTAAATCGCGTACAGAATCTTCGTGTCCCGCAACCCCATCTCTCCGGGCACGCGATTTTCCGCGCCGTTTAGAATGTGATCGGCGAAGGCGTCCATCTGCAAGGCCTGCTGATTGACACGGGGAAACTCGAGTTCGCCTTCCGACATCCGGCCGCGCACCACGGAGTAGCCGTACGCGGGCTCCAGCTCAAACCATCCGTCGGAAGCCGCGGCGTGGTGTATATTGGCGCCGCGCGAGTAACTGCTCGCCCCGTGCGCCCGGAGTTCGCCCGGAAATTCGAGTTCCCACGCGATCGACTCCTCGACCTCCGAAAACAACTCCCGGTTCACGGTTTCTTCCTTCGCGGTCACCGCCACCGGCAGCGTGCCGACCGTGTATATCGCGGCCTGGACGGCGTATATCCCGACATCCATCAACGGACCGCCGCCCGCCAGTTCTTTGTCCAGCCGCCAGACATCGGGATTCTCTCCGATGCGAAACGAAAAGTCGCCCCGCATCTCCCGCACCGGTCCGAAGATCTCGTCGCGGCCGAGGCGCATCACCTTTTCATGATGCGGTTCGAAATACAAACGATAGCCCAGGGAGAGTTTGCGGTTGTTAACCCGGCAAGCCGCGACCATCGCTTCCGCGTCGGCCACGGACGTTGCCATGGGCTTTTCGCAGATCACGTGCTTGCCGGCCTCCGCCGCCCGGATGGTGTACTCGGCGTGCATGCCGTTGGGCAGGACAATGTAGATGATGTCGATCGCCGGATCGTTCACGATCCGGTCAAAGGTTTCGTAACTGTACGCATGTTCTTCGGGAATGGCATAGCGGCGGTACCACTGGTCCTTCTTTTCCGGCGTACCGGTTACGATACCGGTCAAGCGGCAGAACTTCGTGTGCTGCAGCGCGGGTCCCAGCTGATAGGTCGCATAACTCCCCAAGCCCACGAGCGCGACGCCGAGTTTCTCAGCATCCGGCAAGGCTTCGCTGCGCTCCCAGCTCTTAAAGTACTTCCCGCCCTTCCCACCAGGGTTCGCGTCGCAGGAGAACAAAGGAAACAAGGCTGCAGCCCCAGCCCCCAACGTAAAACGGCGAAGAAACCCGCGCCTCGAACAATCCGCCGATCCGATCCCGTCACTCATCTCCGCGGTCTCCTGTAATCATTTCTTGAATACCATGTGCTCCCATTCTATGCATGTCGCCGTCTTATCGTCGTTATAGTCTTCCGGACGCGTTGCGGCTCGGGAACCGCAGCCGCAACGAAATCCGGAAAATACGACGCAACATAACACGTCTTCAATCCGGGCTCAATCCCGGGCCCGGGAAAAAAATATTGGCTCCGGAAACAGGGGACCTTTTGCGGTTCACAGTTCCCCGCGGGTTCCGTGAGCCGACCGAACTCGCGCCACTCAATTGGCGCCCCCTCGTGTTGTTCCGCGCTTTAAGCCGGACCTTTCGGCCTCCGCACGTTTACGGACGTCACCGACTCAGAGTTCCTTACAGATCGCGATCCCCCCCGATCCCACCGGGTTGCCGAAATCCGGAAAAAAACAGGTGAAACCGGTACGGGCAAGGGATATTAGATGGCAGGATGGCTAGGGGATGGACATTGATTTTCTGGGGACTGGTTATCGTTTTCGTCGATTACCACATCGGCCGCTTCAATGTCGCGCCCGATTTCATCGGGTACGCGCTGATCGTGTTCGGCGCTCACACGCTGGGACAGTACACCCGGGGCTTCCTGGCTGCGCGGAACGTCGCCATGCCGTTGATTCCGCTCTCGCTCTGGAGCTACGGACGGCCTCCGCCCCTGCCGGCCGGGGTCGAGATTACCGACGCGGTGCTGCTGTTCTGCATGATGTGGTGTCTTCTCGGCGCGGTGATCACATTCTGCGAGGAGCGATACCGGCCCGTCTTCGCGGATTATGCCCGCATCTACCGGCGGATCTACGCGGGTATCGCAATTCTCGCATTTCTTTTCGAGCAGGCGGCGAGATTCGAGCCCGAGATCGCGGGTGGATATGTGAACCTGGCCTACACGGCGAGCCTGGTGTTGCTGATTCTCATTCTGTGGCTTCTGCACCAGATCCGCGACGAGTTCTCCGAGCCGTTGCCCCGCCCCTGGCCCCAGTAGCCTGCGCGGCGTATTCCGGTTACGCTTCTCCCGACTAAAGCCCCCAAACACCCCATCCCGGCCGCTCGATCCGTTCGGAATATTGCGGCCGGGACGGCGAGAACAAACGAGTCCTGCGGAACCGCCGCACGTCTCCCCAAACCGGGCGCCGCCCCGATGCGATCACGCGGCAACCGGCGTCCGCTCGCCCGGATGGAATTTCACGCGCTCAACAGTTGTTTCTCGACAAATCCGCAGGGATGTGGAGAAATCGGGCGATTCTTATGCTTCCATCGAATCCACTCCAACAACTGACTCCACCGCGGCTGAAAAAAACGCTTGAGCGCCTGCAAGGCATGATTTGGGAGGACCTCGGCGAGGTCACAAACGTTTCCCAAACCGCGCCGACACGCGAGCACCTGACCTTCGCTCAGGCCCGGAAACGCAAACGCACGGCCATTCGCAGGACTCCGCACTATTGGGGCCGCAAATTCGATCAAGCCTGGTTCCGGATCGAGCTTCCTCAAACGGCAGACAAGAACCCGCGCTATCTGTATTGGAGAGATCAGGGTGAAGCGACGCTTTATGTGGACGGAACGCCGTGGTACGGACTCGATCCCGGCCACCAACGAGCGCCTTTGCCGGCCGGCGCGCGCGTTCTTTGGATCGAATCGACCTGCACCCGAACCGGCGTATGGGTGCACGGAGAAAACCAGGGCATCTCGGAAGACGGCAGCGAATACCATCATCCCCGGCTCCTTCTCCGCAACGATCTCGCCTGGGAGGTTTATCACGATTTTCTCGTGCTCTTCGAATGCATCGCTCTCGATTACCGCGACCGTCAACCGGACGACACATTCGGCACGGGTTCCGCGTATCGGCCGCCCCTCTACAACATGTCGCCCCGCTGCCGGCGAATGATGCGCATGATCGATGAGGCGGTCGAAGCCTTGAACGCGAAAGGTCTAAGCGCCATGAAGGCGCAGCTCGGCAAAATTTATGACGCCTTCCCCGCGGAGGCGGGCATGCCCGCGTGCGTTTTGACAGGCCATGCCCACATAGACATGGTGTATTTGTGGCCGGAGCGCGTGGGCGATTTCAAGGCCATTCACACCTTCGCCACCATGACCCGGCTGTTGGACCAGTATCCAGAAATGCGATTCGCGTACTCGCAACCCGCGAGCTACGAAGCCGTTGAGCGGCGGGCTCCGAAACTGATCAAACAGGTCAAAAACCTCATGGAGCGCGGGGTGTGGGAAGCGACCGGCGCTGCCTACGTGGAATCGGACACGCAACTGCCCTGCGGCGAGGCTCTCGTCCGCTCCCTCACCTTGGGGCAGGAAGGTTTCCGGGAGCTGACCGGTCGGAACAGTTCCGTTTTGTGGCTGCCCGATGTTTTTGGATACTCATCCTGCTTGCCGCAAATCCTTCAGGGCGCCGGAATCGATTTCTTTTTCACGACCAAACTCGCCTGGAGCAACATAACGCGTTTTCCCCACAGCAGTTTTGTGTGGCGCGGAAACGACGGAAGCGAAGTCGTGGCCCACATCCTGCAAGAGTGCGGATACAACGGCACGGCACGGCCGGAACAGCTCAAGCTCTCGGCCGAGACCTTTCAACAGGCGGACATTCACTCCGAATATCTCCTTCCCACCGGGTACGGTGACGGCGGCGGGGGTGTCAGCGAGGAAATGTGCGAACGCGCCCGGCGCCTCCGCAGCTTGACCGGACTTCCGCCCGCCCGCTGGGATCGG
>SLOW01000257.1 GCA_007132315.1 Opitutales bacterium | reverse complement strand
GCCATGATCTCTTCGGCGTCACAATAATAGGGTTCCAGATCCTGGTAACCAAAGGGCCAATCTTCAGCGATTCCGTACAAGGACCGGGTGGAAAAATCGTTCGGAAGCATGCGGGGCGTGACTCCCCACCAGCAGTTGGAGGCGCCGCCAAAACCAATGTGATACAACCAGTCTTTTTCGAGGTTGTGGTTGACGAAAGTATCGCGGTGGCGATCCCGCGCATCGGCCCGGTTTTGAATATGCCAGTCGTGATCTTGATAGGGTCCACGGTCGATGACAAGAATCCGCGCTTTTTCCGGCAGGTATTGAAGCGCACGGTGTAAAAAGAACGAGGCGGCGGGCCCGGTGCCGACAACAACTAAATCGTAATGAAATTTGCCTGTCATGACTGGAAATCGTCTGGGATGGATGGCCGGGCTATGGTCATAAGCCGTCTTCCCCTTTTCGAGGTGGGCCTATTCGAAGTCAAAGCGGGCAAAAGGATTGCTGCAGGGACGTTCGTAAGGATCGTAATAGCCGATATAGTGAACGGTCCGTCCTTCATCGGCCGCATGGAAAAAGAAGTCGCTCGACAGAAGAAAGGTTTCTTCGATTGCTTTGCACAATTCGTTGTAGGCGGCGGCTCGGGGTGTGAGTTGCACCAGAAGATCAACGATGCGATGGATGAAGGAGAAACCTGCCAACAGGACCCAAAACCGGCGTCTCTCGGCGTGAATGCGTCTCGCCTGAAAGTCGTCCGCGAATCGCTGAAGGTCTTCCGCTGGAATCCGTAGATAATCCAAGCGGTACCGTATCACTGCCGCGATAAACGGAGAACAGTCGTTGCCGAGACGGAAGAAGCGCACGACCCCTGTCCCGGCGGCCAAAGCTCCCACTGCGGCAACCGCCGCCAGTGCAAGAAAGCTTCGTCGGGTGATGGGATTTCTTTTGGTCATTGAGGGGAATTGGGAATTATGAATTAAGGATTATGAGTTAAAACGGCAAAGTCAGGTGGAACCGCTAATCTGCGCAAATCGAAGCTAAATTGGTGATCCGTTTTGGGTCTTCCCTTATTCTGCGTATTGCTCCGCCATCTACGCTCCGCTTCGTCCCCGTAATCTGCGGTTAAAAAATCCAGAGCCAAAGTAAACGGCATCACACACATCTCCGAAATTGTTCCCGGTGAAGAAAGTCGATGACCTGCCTGAAAGCGAGCCGTTCTTGATTCATGGGCCCGAGTCTTCAATTGAGACTCGGGTGTGCAACCTCGACCCGCTCAGGACGTCCGGGATCGAAATGCGTCACACCTCACTCGGATTATATCCATTTTAAAATCAGATTGTTATAAAATTATAAATCCGACTTGACTGGACAGCAGTGGTTTGTCGGCATTTAAGTGAAGGTGTGCTTCACCGCCATTTTCGCTTGATTGCGACAGACATCCCATTCACCTTTGCGTCCGGCGAGCACGGCTTTCAGGGTAGCCGCGCGGGCAGGTCGTTTGTTTCCGCAAAGGGAGTGCATCGCGCGTAGAAACGGCACGGAACATAGAGAGAGTCTTTCCGATGCGGGGAGACGTTTGTTGAGGGCCTTCAGGATTCTTCGGTACTGTAACAGCTTGAAGCCCTGTTTATCCGCGAGTGTCGTTGTGACGTCCCGCGGGTGAAGTCCCAGAAACGTTTCGGCGTGAAGAGCCAGCGACTGAACGGGGACAAGGGCGTAGTGGTCGTTGCGCAGATTGGTCTGGGTAAAACTGTTCGGGTGTACGCGGTAGCGCAAAACCCGTTCGGAAAGAGCGGAGACCTTTTTTTCGTGAACGACGAGCCGGATCAACAGATCGACGTCTTCGCGTTCGGGCGTCTGCTGGTTGTAGTTTCCGACTTCCAAAATGTCCTCCCGGCGAAATACCCAGGTGGGGTGACAAATCGGGCAGCCATGAAGCAGTCCGGGAAGAATTTCCTTCCCGCGTGTCGGCAGGGGCTGCTGAAATGGACCGGTTTCGCCTTCCGGATCGATGTACTCCACTTGCCCGCCCACCAGGCTGGTGGACGGGTTGGCATCCAGGAACGCCACCTGTGTTTCCAGCCGTCCCGGGAGACAAATATCGTCGGCATCAATGCGGGCGCAGTATTCCGTATCTGCTTCCCGTACCAGAAGGTCGAGGGACTCCGCCAGCGTGGCCTGGGGGCGATCGACCACCACACGGCCCGGGATCCGCGACGGAATCCAACGCTGGAGTTCCTCGATTGTTCCGTCGGTGGAACCGTTGTCCCAGACCAGTATGCGAGCCGGAACCCCCGTTTGGACTTCGATCGAAGCCAGGGTCTCGGGCAGGTACGGCATGCCGTTGCGTACCGGCATAATCCAAGTGACTTTATTCATTTGAACAGAAGGGTGAGGATAGTACTTACCGGATGGAAGTTCGAGGTCAAGGCATTCGGGCTCAACCGGTGAAACTGCGACGAAGACGGTTTCGAGCGACAGGCCAATCGGCCCTTATCGCCGCCATGACAAATTGCCGTAGATGGTCGTCCTGATCGAGCAGCGAACCTAACCCCCTTTGAAACCGCGGCGAACGCAGCCTCTTGGTGGGTTGCAGAGAATCGAAACGAGAGAGTCCTCGAGCAATTCCCCACGCGTCAGAAATGCTTAACGAAGATTCGTTGTCCAGAAGCACTCCCAACCGCGAGGGCTCAATCCCAAACAGTGACTGAGCGTATTGAACCATCAATTTGTTTCGGTTGCTCTGGGCTTCGCTCGAATTTCGAGTCTGCTGAGTGATGCTGTTGCGGTGAACGCGGTAACGGATGAGAGGCTCAGGCAGATTTTGGATACGGTGTCCGTTGACGACCAGACGCATTAACAGCTCATTGTCCTGGAATTTGTGAAATCCCAAATTACGGTAGTTGCCCGCTGCGATGATCTCATCTCTGCGAAAAAGCCAAGTGGGATGGCAGATCGGGCAGCGAAACAAGAAATCGTCGATAATGTCTGAGAAGGATTCGGCAAGATCGTTCGTTTCAGAGATTCGCTTTCCGTTTTCATCTATGAATTCAACCTGACTCCCGATGAGGGCTACCTCCGGATGCTTTTCCAACCATTCGATTTGTATTGCCAGTCGTTCGGGGTGGCAGATGTCGTCGGCATCGATTCGTGCGCAGTAGGGGGTTTGCGCGAGCTCGACTGCGTCTCGAAGTGATTGGCTGAGAAATTGGCTTGGACGGTCGGCGACGACTTGGCCGGGAAGCTGCGACGGGATCCATTCTCTGAGAGTTTTGATCGTTCCATCAGTGGACCCGTTGTCCCAAGCGATCACGAATGTTCGGTTTTCAGTTTGTTCCGTCAGCGACCGGAGCGTTTCCGGCAGGAAGGGCATTCCGTTCTTGACCGGGAGAATCCAAGTGATGATCGGATCCATTGTTACCAAGGTTTCAATATTAAAATAAGCATGAAAGATTGAATACGAGATGCGTGATTTTTCAATTGTCAGGACATCCATGCCTATTCTGCAGAATCGCAAACATAAGATAGATGTTTTTCCAAATTACAGAAAACGGCGTTTCCAGGCGCCCGCTTTGATTCGAACGTGGGAGATCGCGTTGTGGGCCATGAGGCGGGCCGGGTAGCGGTGGTACAGCCATGCCTGGTGTACCGGTGAGCCGTGCCGCTTTAGCGCCAGACCGGGAAACGCGTGCCTCTCGAGCATGTCCCGCCAGGCGGCGAGGATGGTATCGTCGTTGAACGCGGCCCTGCGTTGCCGTCCGGCGGTCAGGAACCGGCCGATTTCGGCCGGATTCTCGCGCAGGCGGCGCAGAGCGTAGATCACGTCGGAAGGATCCGGCGTCAGCAGGAAATCGTATTCTCCCTGGCGCAGTTCCTCGTACGCGGGCTCGGAGCCGAGCAGGGGAATCACGCCGGCCTCCCAGCAGTTCTGAAGTTTTGTCGCGGGTTTGGTGTTGAGATCCACGTCGCCGGGACGCACGGCCAGGAAAGCGTCCACATAGGAATAATCGCTCCAGGTGGCCGGATCGGTTTCTACCAGGAAGTCGATGCCCAGATTCTTGAGCTCGGTCCGGAATGATTCCGACAGAAAACGGGAATCCAGGTTTTGCGGATTTCCTTTGTAGGATAATGTCTTGAGCTCTTCTCCCCGCTCGGGGGCGCGGGGCGTGATGCCGTGCTGGGTCCAGTGCGGAATGAAAAGGCTGTTGGGCGCGGTCAGACTGACCTGATTCTGGACGATGTTCAGGTCGGCTTCCGCTTTGGCTTCGCGGTCGGCGACCACGTTGATAAAAAAGACCCGGTCTGGATTCGGGTGACCGCGCAATCCGGCGTCGTTGTGTGCGATGATGACGCCGTGATCGGGCAGGGTGGAGGTCAGGTGGACGTTCGGGACAGACGTGAAGTAAAGCGCCGTCTTGGTCGTCCAGATATGAATGCCGATGGTGAATCCCGGCCACGGCTCGTCTCCGCTCGCCGGCCGGGTGTCCCCGTCGTAGCGGGCGTAAGTCCATTCAGGAACGTAGAAGTAAACCGGATACGGAAATTTGGGCATTGGAATTGCTTGGAAAGTGGCAAATAAGGTAAGGAAGCTGGAGGGAAATCGCTGATCTTCGCTGATAGCTTATGCTCTGAGGAATGCCTGACTCTTAGTCATTAGCGAAAATGAGCGCGGATAAGCGGTTTGAGAGAAACAGAGCAAAGGCGATTTGGAGGGTACCGCTGATCTTCGCTAATCGACGCTGATAGCTTATATGCTCTGAGGAATGCCTTACTCTTAGTCATTAGCGAAAATGAACGCGGATAAGCGGTTTGAGAGAAACAGAGCAAAGGCGATTTGGAGGGTACCGCTGGTCTTCGCTGATTTCTGGTGTGTTGCCTTTTGCGCGATGGTGGCGGGCTACTGGCGGGCGAAGCTTTTCTTGAGAAATGCGATACCGTTGCGGGGCGGCGAGGTGATTTTCCACCAGACTGAATTGTACAGGGCGTTGAGGCCGCCCTGGGTTTGTTGCAGTTCGTTTACGACTTGGTCGGCGTGTTCCGAAATCAATTCACCAAAGCGGTCGAGAAAATGCACGGAAGCTTTGGCGCGGTCGGCTTCTTGCAGCCGCGGCAGAAGGCGGCCCAGAATGCAGTTGTAGTTGGCGATCACGACCTTTCGGTAAGGCAGAAAAGCGACATCGTTCTTGGCTTCCAGAAAGGTGTGGAGCAGGTCGATCACGAGCCGGCGGTAATTGATCTGGCGGATACAGTTGTCCAGAGTGCCGATCTGCATGGCCGACGCCGGGTGAATGTAATAACAGTACAGCGCATCGGGGACGCAGACGAAACGCCGGGAGAGGTAGGCCAGGACAAATGAGGTGAGATTGTCCTCGGCGTAACTGAGTTCGACGTCGGGAAAAAAGGGTAGTGCGGTTTCCCACAACTCGCGCTTGTGGAGGTGCGACCACATGGTGGAGTGGAATTGGCGTCGCAGGTACTCGCGGCCGGACGAATAAACCTCCGTCTTAACCGGCTCGCCCGGTGTGCGGGGCAGGTCGTTGCCGTCCGGGTCGATGCGGCGATAGCTGAAGCGAAGCGTGTCGGCTTGGTGTTGCTCCAGGAGCCGGAGGGCGGTGGCGAAGGTTTCCGGCTCGACCCAGTCGTCGGGATCCGCGTAACCGATGTAGCGGCCGGAGGCGTTGCGGAATCCGTCCAACCGGGTGCGGTGGGTTCCCTGGTTGTCCGGATGGGTGACGACCTTGACTCGTTTGTCGGCTTCTGCGTAGCGCCTCAGGATCGCAGGACTGGCGTCTTCGGATCCGTCGTCAACCGCGACAACTTCGATTTCGGCCAGCGACTGCCCTAGGAGTGAGTTCAGACAGCGCTCCAAAAAGGGAGCCGCGTTATAAACGGGTACGAGGATACTGATCGTTGGCGCTTTGTCCACGGGTGATGACGGTTGCGATCGTCTTCGGCCGAAAAGGTTGGTCCTGGCTAAAGTGATGCGGTGCGTTTTTGGTAGGAATCTTGTAAGAAACGTTTTCCTCTCCGGACTGGTTCGAGAAGCCGCCAGGAGAGGGAACTTTGCAGGGTATCGAGCGCTTGCCGCGTCTGTTGATACCGAGTCACGCCGGCGTAACCTTGTGCCTGAATAAGGGGACCGAATTTTTCGAGCAGGTGGAGTGCCGCCTGGGCTTTCTCTTCGGGAGCGAGGCGAGGGAGCATTTGGTCTATGATCAGGCCGAAATTGTCGTGGACCAGGCGTGCGTAAGCGGGCCGCGCCCGATCGCCGTGCTTTTTGAGAAACGCGTCCAACAGGACGAGAATGCGGTGACGGTCGTCGATCTGAGTCCGGACATTGGCGACCGAGCCTTCCCGCATCAGGGAGGCCGGGTTGGTCGCGTAATAATACAGGCGTTCCGGCGTGGAGACACACTTGCCGGCGAAAAAAGCCAGGATAAACGACGTCAGGTTGTCTTCCCCGATGAATCGTTCCTCGGGGAAGAATGGAAGGGCCTTTTCCCAAAGCTGACGGGCGTGCAGGTACGACCACATGCTGGGGTAAAACTTCATTTCGAGGTAATCGATGCCACTGGCGAACGCGTTCCGTTCCGTCGGAGATCTGAAATTATCCGGGAGGGGATTGCCGTCGGAATCGACCAGTCGAAAGTTGAAGCGGACGAAATCCGCCTCATGATCCGAGAGAAGGTTGAGCGCGGTTTCAAAGGTGTTGGCCGGTACCCAGTCGTCGGAATCGACGTAGCCGATGTAATCTCCGGTCGCCTGGCGAAACCCGGTCATTCGGGAGACGTGCAGTCCCCGATTCGTTTCGTGTTCGACCGGGACGACGCGCGGGTCCGAACGGGCGTGTGCCTCGATAATCCGGTTGCTGTCGTCGGGAGACCGGTCGTTGACCACGATCAACTCGACGTTGTCGTAGCTTTGGTCCAGAATGGAGCCGAAGCACCGCTCCAGGAACGCCTCGGAGTTGTAAACCGGGACAATGATGCTGATTTTCGGTCTGTCGGTCATGCGAAACAACGGAAGGATCGGTACAATGGCGGTTGAATGGCATTTCCTGCCAACAACGGATTCAGTCGGAGGAATCGTTCCGAAAGGATTTGCACCGCTATCGGCTTTCTCCCATAGGCCGCTCCGTGAGGACCGGGCATGGCGATGTGCGGGAAGTTTGAAGGAAGCGGGTCGCGACTTCGCGGTAGAGAGTTTCTCCCCGGGCGATCTGTTCCCGGGCCGCCGCGAGCAGGCCCGGCCGGAGGTCGTCGGCAGTGGCGTAAGCCTGTTCCGCCAGGGCGTGGAGTTCTTTCGCAGCGTCCGCCTGCGTCAGGTTCAGCGTCCGGGCGCCGGTCCCGAAGCACTCCGCCAGGCCCTTGAACTTTTGTTCGTAATACGGGCTGGCATAGAGGCCAACGGCCGGGATTCCGGCACTGAGGGCAAAAACCATGGCGT
>SLOW01000235.1 GCA_007132315.1 Opitutales bacterium | reverse complement strand
TTTCTCCGTCCTGGGCCGCTTCGTGTACCAGGGGGTGCCGGATGCGCCGCGGGCGATTGGAGAACTCGTAGGCGAACCGGCCGCGGTCGCAGAGAAAGTAGCCGTTGATGTCGTGATGGAAACGGTTGAGGACGCGCCTTACCGCGCCGTAACGGGCCCCGGCGAGGATGTTGCAGCCCAGGCCGCAGTGGGCGCAGATCGACGGAGCGCTCTGCAGATCCCACTTGCGGGTGTAATGGTTTTTCAGGGTCTTGTCGGTGAAAACGCCGGTGGGGCAGACTTCGACCAGGTTGCCGCTGAACTCGTTCTCGAGCACGCCGTCTTCCGAGCGTCCGAAATAAACGTGATTCGCCGAAGCGAAAGCGTCGAGATCGGTGCCGCCGGCGTAATCCTTGTAGTACCGGACACACCGGTAGCACTGGATGCAGCGGTTCATCTCGTGGTTGATGAGCGGTCCGAGGTACTGGTTGGCGAACGTGCGTTTGTTGAAACGGAAGCGCCGGTAAGCGTGACCCGTCATGACCGTCATGTCCTGCAAGTGACATTCGCCGCCCTCGTCGCATATGGGACAGTCGTGGGGGTGGTTGGTCATCAGCCACTCGACGACGCTGGCGCGGAACTGCCGGGCCTCCTCGTCCTCGATCGAAATGCGCGCGCCGTCGGTGACGGGAACCATGCAGGCCATGACGATCTGTCCCTGGGTGTCGTTCTCATCCCGGTACTGGCGCACCGCGCACTGCCGGCAGGCGCCGACCGAACCGAGAGCCGGATGCCAGCAGAAGTACGGCAGGTCGAAGCCGAGCGAAAGGCTCGCCTCCAGGAGGTTCCCGCCGGGAGTGGCTTCGTGGGGCTGGCCGTCGATGTGGATGGTGCTCATGGAGAAATGTCGGAAAAGTCGGGTTGCCGTTTGCTGTCCGGTTGTCGCTTGTCTCGTGTTTGTCGAGGGAGGATTTCAGGCGGTTGCGGGTTGCGCTTGATAGGGGCAGCCGTGCCCGTTGACGTGGCGGCGGAAATCGTCTTCGAAATATTTCAGAGCGCTCTGAAGCGGCTCCACAGCGCCCGGCGCGAAGGCGCAGAAGGTGCGGCCGGGGCCGAGAAAACCCGCGTGCTGGCGCAGCACGTCGAGATCGTCTTCGCGTCCTTCGCCGGTTTCGATGGCCTCGAGTATCTTTTCGATCCACGGCAGCCCGTCGCGGCAGGGCGTGCACCAGCCGCAGGACTCGCGGGCGAAGAAGCGTTCCAGGTTGAGGACCATGCCCACCGGGCAAGTCCGGTCGTCGAGCACGATCATGGTGCCGGTTCCCAGGCGGCTGCCGGCCTTCTGCACCGAGCCGAAATCCATCGGGAGGTCGAGGTGTTCCTCCACCAGGAAGTCGGTGGAGGCACCGCCGGGAATGACGCCGCGGAATTGATACCCTTCGGCCATGCCGCCGGCGTGTTCTTCGATGATCTCCCGGAGGGTGGCGCCCAGGGGCAGTTCCCAGAGGCCCGGCCGCCGGACCCGGCCGCTGACCCCGTAGAGTTTCGTGCCCGCCTCGTCGCCGCGCCCGAGCCCCCGGAACCATTCGGCGCCGCGGCGCACGATGGGCGGGATGTTGCAGAGGGTTTCGACGTTGTTGACGATGGTCGGTTTTCCCCAGAGCCCGACCACCGGAGGAAAGGGCGGTTTGGCGCGCGGCACCGCGCGCCGGCCTTCCAGGGCGTTGAGCAGGGCGGTCTCCTCGCCGCAGATGTAGCGGCCGGCGCTGGTGTGCAGGTGGATGTCGTGATCGAACCCGGAGCCGAGGATGTTTTCTCCCAGCAGACCGTTCTCCCGCGCTTCGCGCAGGGCCGTCGCCAGCGCTTTTTCCGAGGCGCGGTATTCGGCCCGGAGAAAGATGTAACCTACGGGGGCCTGGATCGCGTAGGCGCCGAGAATCATGCCCTCCAGCAGCAGGTGGGGATTGCCCTCCATCAGGTAGCGGTCCTTGAAGGTGCCCGGCTCCATCTCGTCGGCGTTGCAGACGAAGTACTTCCGCCCGGGAGCGTTGTCGCCCATGGGAACGAAACTCCACTTCATGCCGGTGGAGAAGCCGGCGCCGCCGCGTCCGCGGAGTTTGGATTTTTCCACGATTTCGGTGACTTCGCGCGGGGCGGAGTCGGCGAGCGCAGTCCGCAGGGCTTCATAACCGCCGTTTTTCCGGTACTCGTCGAGACCGAGCGGGGGCCCTTCCGGGCGGATGTGCTCTGTCAGCGGTTTTTCCATACGCCTATTCGTACCGTTCCAGGATGGTGTCGATGTTTTCCAGGTTGAGATTGCCGTGCAGGTCGCGCCCGATCATGAAAGACGGCGCGCGGTCGCAATCCCCCAAACAGGGGATCGGCAGCAGGGTGAACCTTCCGTCCGGTGTGGTTTCGCCGGTGCGGATGCCGAGCTTTTGTTCCAGGTGTTCGCGCACGCGGTCGCAGCCCATGACCCAGCACGAGACGCTGTCGCAGAGGTGGATGACATTGCGCCCGACCTCGCGCCGGTAAATCAGGTTGTAGAATGTCGCAACACTGTCCACTTCGTGCTCGCTCATACCGAGATAATCGCCGACATCGCGCAGCGCTTCGTCGTTCACCCAACCCCGGTGGCGCTGAACGACCTTGAGCGCCTCGATACAAAGCGCCTGCCTCCGAGGGTAGTGCGGCAGCTCGGCTTCGATTTCACGGCGTTCGGTGTCGGTCAGCATGTTTGGGATTTGGGATTTGGGATTGCGGATTTTGGATTTTCCAGCGGCTCGCAAAGCGAGCGATGGTTGGTGGAGGGGCGATACGGGAAACCGCCCGGCGTTCGTTGCCGGGAAGACCGGCCAGAGTCCAATCGCATGCCAAGGCCTCTTCCAACATTGCGCCGCAGGCCGGACTCAAATCCAAAATCCGCAATCCAAAATCCAAAATTGGCAGTCACCGATTTCATTGAAGTTTTTCGATTTCAGAGTGGTTTTCACTTACACCGGACACGTTCCGTCCCATGCCGCCCTACCGGTCCACATCGGCCAGGACGAAGTCGGTGGCGCCGATGATGGCGAGGAGGTCGGGCACGGTGTGGCCGCGGCTGATAAAGGGAATGATCTGCATGTGGGGGAAGGAGGAGCTGCGGATGCGGACGCGGTAGGGAATCGTGCTTTTCTCGCTGATCACGTGGTAGCTGTAGAGACCCTTGGTGCCCTCCACGCATCCGGTTGCTTCCCCGGCGGGGATGACCGGTCCCCAGCTCACGTTGAGAAAGTGGGTGATCAGGGTTTCGATATCGAGCATGGTGCGGTCCTTGATCGGCGGCGTGGTGAGCGAGTGGTCGGCCTTGTAGGGGCCGGAGGGCATGTTCTCCAGGCACTGCCGGATGATGCGCAGACTCTGGCGCATCTCCTCCACCCGCACGACCGCGCGATCGTAGCAGTCGCCTTTGTGGGCGACGGGGACGTCGAACTCGAACTGGTCGTACCCGCCGTAGGGACGTTCCTTGCGCAGGTCCCAGGCGAGGCCGGTGGCCCGCAGGGCGGGGCCGGTGACGCCCCACTCCACGGCTTCCTCGGTATTGAAAGCGCCGATACCCCGGGTGCGGGCTTTGAGGATGCCGTTGCCCATGACCATGCCGTCGTACTCGCGGAGTTTGGGCGGGAAGTAGTCGAGGAAGTCGCGCACCAGGCGGTCCCAGCCGTCGGGCAGGTCGGCGGCGACGCCGCCGATCCGGAACCAGTTCGGGTGCATGCGCGCGCCGCAGATGGCTTCGATGATGCCGAGGAGGCGCTCCCGGTCGTTGAACATGTAAAAGACCGGCGACATCTGCCCCACGTCCTGGGCGTACGTGCCGTACCAGACGAGGTGGTTGGAGATGCGGAAGAGTTCGCAGAGCATCACCCGGATGATCTTGGCCCGGTCGGGAACCTCGATACCGGCGAGCTTTTCCACCGCCAACAGGTAGGGGAGGTTGTTCACGACCCCGCTGAGGTAATCGACCCGGTCGGTGTAGGGGATGTAGGTGTGCCAGGACTGGCGTTCACCCATTTTTTCGGCACCCCGGTGGTGGAAACCGATCTCCGGCACCACGTCGATGATTTCCTCGCCGTCGAGCTGGAGCACCAGGCGGATGACCCCGTGGGTGCCCGGGTGCTGGGGCCCGATATTCAGGAACATGAAATCCGACTCGTCGCTCTGGCGTTCCATGCCCCAATCCTCCGGCTTGAAACGCAGGGCCTCCTCCTCGTCGATGTGGCGCTGTTCCGACAGGCTGTAGCGGCCCATCTCGGTGGCGCGGGCGGGGTGATCCTTGCGCAGGGGATGACCCTCCCAGGTCGGCGGCATGATCAATCGGCGCAGGTTTGGATGCCCGTCGAAACGGATGCCAAACAGGTCCCAGACCTCGCGTTCGTACCAGCTCGCTGTCGGCCAGAGGCCGGTGATGGTGGGGACGGTGGGGGCGTCTCCCTTGAGCGCCACCTTGATGCGGATCTCGCGCAGGGGCTCCAGCGCCATGAGGTGGTAAAGGACGGTGAAGTCGGCTTCGGGCTGGCCGTCGCGGCGCGACCGCGAGCGCTCGTCGATCGCGGTCAGGTCGTAAAGCATGGGGAAGCGCGGCCGGGAGCGGTGCTTGAGAAAGCGGAGGGCCTCCCGGGCGGCGTTCGCCGGCACCCACACCGTCGCGATCTCGTCGGCGCACGGCTGGACGGGCAACGTCTCGCCGCCGAGCGTTTCGCGCAGCGCCTCGATCAGGGAACGGTCCTCGTCCCGGAGGGCCGGGGTCTCGGGAGGTGTCGTCGGTTCCTCGATACGCGCGCTCATGTGTTCGGTCGGTCGTCGGTGCGGTGTTGTATATTGGATACGGGGGGTGAACGAAATGGTCGCGGTGTCTCAGACTTCGCTTGGCGGCCGGAGAAAACCCATCCTCCGGCGGTCGTCCGCTTTGGCGTCGCGCTGGGAGTCGCGGCCGGGTTTTTCCACGCCCTGCGGGCCGATCCACCAGTTCAGGGGACGCTTCTCCTTGCCGACGGCCTCGTGGAGAAGGACCACGCCCTGCATGAAGGCGTCGGGCCGCGGCGGGCAGCCGGGCACGTACACATCGACGGGCAGGAATTTGTCCACGCCCTGGACGACGCTGTAGATATCGTACATCCCGCCGGAGTTGGCGCAGGAGCCCATGGAGATGACCCACTTGGGTTCCATCATCTGTTCGTGCAGGCGTTTGATGACCGGCGCCATCTTCATGAAGACGGTGCCGGCGATCACCATGACGTCGGCCTGGCGCGGCGAACCGCGCAGCACCTCCGCGCCGAAGCGGGCGACGTCGTACTTGCTGGTGACGCTGGTGGCCATTTCCACGAAGCAGCAGGAGAGGCCGAAATTGAAGGGCCAGAGGGAATTCTTGCGGCCCCAGGCGACCAGGTCCTGGATGCGCGCCATGGCGAGAACCTTGCCGACGACGTCGTCGAATCGATTTTCCGGGCGTGGATCCGGGGCGGCTTTGGTCATCGATACCTTCATGCCTCTTCGGCCTCCTTCCATCGTTTGGCCATGGCTTCACGCCGCTCCCCGAGGCGGCGTTCGATCGCCCGCTCGGTCCAGTCGAGGCTTCCCATGCGCCATTCGTAAACGAGCGCCGCGGCGAGGATGAAAACGAACACGAGCATACCCCAGAAACCCGGCCACCCGAGTTCGTGGATCGAAATCGCCCAGGCGAAGATGAATACCAGCTCCAAGTCGAATATCACGAACAGGATGGCGATCAGGAAAAACTTGATCGAGAGACGCAGGCGCGCCGATCCGGTGGGCGGCATGCCGGATTCGTAGGCCTCACCCGTGACCCGCTGTCGGTGCCGGGTGCCGAGCAGGGAGGAGACGATTACCATGCCCGCGACGAGTATAAACACCATGGCCGTGTAAACCAGAAACGGCCAGTAAGGTGCGGCGGACATGCAGTCTCCTTTGCTTTCGGTTCAGGCGATTATCGTGGCGTTGCTTTTTAACGATGTGTTGGCGGGTTCGCCGCCAAGAATTCGCGACCGTCGCGGGACGATGGCGAACGAGTTGACGATAGATGTGAGGCGTTTATCGTTCGGTGCAGTCAGACTTATAGTTAGGGAAAATCGGATGACAAGGATAAAAAAGAAAACGAACGCGACCGGCGCGTCCGTTTTCGTCGGGGATGCCGGTCTCAGGCGGTTACCAGGCGTAGGCGTTGGGGGCTTCGCCGCCAGGACCCGGGAACAGTTCGTCGAGTTTCGCGAGCGTTTCGTCGGATAGGCCGATCTCCGGTACCGGCAGGGCTTCCTCCAGTTGTGCGACGGTGCGCGGGCCGATGATCGGCGCGGTGACGACCGGATTGTGGAGCAGCCAGGCCAGGGCGACGTTGGCAGGCGTTTGCCCGATAGCCTCGCAGTGGGCTTCGTAGGCGTCGAGGGCGTCGCCGTGTTTCTTCTTGGCGTTGAGCGCGCCTTCGCCGGCCCGGCGCCCGTCCTTGGATTCCGTTTTCATGACGCCGCCGAGCACGCCGCCGGCCAGTGGGCTCCAGGGAATGAGGCCGAGCCCGTAGTGCCGGGCGGCCGGAATCACTTCGAGTTCGACGGTTCGGTTGAGGAGATTGTAAACGCTCTGTTCGCTCACCAGGCCGGGTTTGCCGCGATTGCGGGCGTGTTGGCAATAGGTGGCGATGTCCCAGCCGGCGAAATTGCTCGAGCCGACGTAAACGATTTTGCCCTGCTTGCGCAGCGTATCCATCGCTTCCCAGATTTCGTCCACCGGGCAGCTCCGGTCGATGTGGTGCATCTGATAGAGGTCGATGCGGTCGGTTTTCAAGCGTTTGAGGCTCGCTTCGCAGTCGCGGATGAGTTTCAGGGCGGAGAGGCCGCGGGAGTCCCGGTTGACCTCCGGCCGGTCGTTCTTCGTGCCGCTCGGATTGTAGGCTTTGGTGGCCAGCACGATGGCATCGCGACGGCCTTCGTCCTTCGCGATCCAGTTTCCCACGATTTCCTCGGTGGCGCCGCGGCCGCGGTCGCCGCCGTATACGTTGGCCGTATCAAAAAAATTGATACCTTCGTCCAACGCGCGGTCCATGATGGCATGGCTTTCGTCCTCCGGCGTGCGGGGGCCGAAATTCATCGTTCCCAGGCAGAGGCGGGAAACCTTCAGTCCGGATGCTCCCAGATGTGTTGTGTTCATGCCCGGCACCGTAGTTGACGCCGTGCGCGATGCCGAGACTTTTCCGGTTCTTCTCGGATAGCAGCCGACGCCGGGGAGGCTCGCGAGAGGGACGGCGTACCCGAGAAATGAACTCCGGCTGAAGCGCGGAGCTACTGGATCGAGCCGTTTCCCTGTAGCGCCCGGCATTAGACCCCAACCCGGCGGCGCCGGTACCAAATCGTAGCGCGCCGCTTCAGCCAGCGCAGTTCCGTGAGCCCGAAGAGGCGGACGGGCGC
>SLOW01000302.1 GCA_007132315.1 Opitutales bacterium | reverse complement strand
GGGCAACACCCCGAGCTTTCGCCCCCATTCCGGACGGAGTTTTCAGCTCGGCTTTCCGGGTGCCGAAGAATTCCACGAGCCTTACACCGGGGGCAACACGGCCGACGGCCAGGGACACTTTAAGACCGAGGAGGAATGGCTGACGAAATTGCAGCCCGATATCATTATCGCGTTTTTCGGGTTCAATGAATCATTCCAGGGCCCCTCCGGCCTGAAAAACTTTCAAGCGGAGCTGGACGCATTTTTGAAGCATACGGTCAATCAGAAGTATAACGGTGACTCCGTGCCGGAACTGGTGTTGGTCTCGCCCACGGCCTTCCAGGATCTCACCGCAACCAGGGATCTGCCGGACGGACGGGCCGAAAACGACAACCTGGCCGCCTACACCTCGGTCATGGAAGCGGTCGCGACCGCGAATAATGTGCGTTTCATTGATGCCTTTAATGCCTCGCTGCAATGGTTCGCGGCGATCGACGAACCTCTGACCATCGACGGCGCACTCCTCAACGAAGCGGGATATCGCAAGCTTGCCGAATTGTTGAGCAGCCGGATTTTCGACGCCGCCCCCAGCCGAACCGATGCCCGCCGCGAGAAAGTCCACGAACGGGTCATGGATAAGAACTGGCTCTGGACAAACGATTTCAAAATTCCGAACGGAGTCCATGTCTTTGGACGGCGCTACAAACCGTATGGGCCCGACAACTACCCGTTTGAAGTGGAAAAGATCCGTGAGATGACGGCCATACGGGATCAGGCTATCTGGGCTGCGGCTCGGGGGGATACCATCGATATCGAAGCCCTTGATGCCCAAACTTCCGAACTCCCGGAAGTTGAGACCAACTACCCACGCCCAGATTCCATTACCTTCCTGCACGGTGATGAAGCCCTCGAAACGATCGAGGTGCCGGAAGGGTATAAAATCGAACAGTGGGCGACTGAACAGGAATTTCCGGATCTCGCGAATCCGATGCAATTGACCTTCGACAACCAGGGAAGGCTCTGGGTCGCGACCATGGCCAGTTACCCGCATTGGAGGCCGGGCGATCCCCGTCCCAACGACAAACTTCTGATTCTGGAAGACACCAACGGCGATGGCAAAGCCGACACTCAAACAGTCTTCGCCGAGGGACTCCACCTCCCGATAGGGTTCGAGATTACAGCCGAAGGTGTGTTCGTCTCACAAAACACCAACCTGGTCCTGCTCCAGGACACCACCGGCGACAGCAAGGCCGACACCCGAGAAATCATTTTTAGCGGTTTTGACGATCACGACACCCACCACGCCATCAGCGCCTTCGAGTCCGACCCTTCCGGAGCCATCATTCTTTCAGAAGGCACCTTCCATCGCACCCATGTCGAAACCGCTTACGGGCCGGTTCGCGGCACGAACGGAGGATTTTTCCGGTTCAATCCACAACGTCGCCACTTGGAGCGTCATGCGCAGATAGGCATCCCCAACCCCTGGGGAACCGCCTTCGACGACTGGGGCCAGGCCTTTGTTCTCCACACATCCGGTCCCCAGATGCAGTGGATGACGCCCGGATCCATCCGGCCGCAATACGGGTCCGCGTCCCCCGGCAGCCGGAACCTTATCGAAGAGGATCATCGCGTCCGTCCGACATCCGGACTGGAATTCCTTAGCAGCCGTCACTTTCCCGACGAGGTCCAGGGCGACATCATCCTCAATAACGTCATCGGATTCCTCGGCGCCAAGCAGCACCAAATGAAGGAAGATGGCACCGGCTATACCACGCGGTTTCGCCAGGACCTCATGAACTCCAGCGATAGCAACTTTCGTCCGGTCGATATGGAAATCGCTCCCGACGGCTCGCTCTACGTCGTCGATTGGCACAATCCGCTCATCGGGCACATGCAACACAACGCCCGCGATCCCAATCGCGATCACAGCCACGGCCGGATCTATCGGATCACCTACCCGAGCCGGCCGTTACTCGACCCGCCGCCGATTCATGACGCGGACATCGAGCGATTGCTCGACAACCTGAAGCTCCACGAATCCCGCGCCCGTGAACGCAGCCGCCGCGAACTGCGCGGACGCGACGCCGACCGGGTCCTGACGGCTCTGACGGATTGGGTTGCGAATCTCGACGAAAACCACCCCGACCACGAGCACCACCTGCTCGAAGCGCTCTGGGTGACATGGGGACTGAACCAAATCGATCAGGCGTTGCTTCAGCGCGTGCTCGAATCCGCGGACCACCGCGCCCGTGCCGCCGCTGCCAGGGTACTCCGTTACAGCGGCCATCAGGTTTCCGATCAGGTTGACCTGCTCAAGCAGGCGGCGACCGATTCGCACGGCCGCGTACAGCTCGAAGCGATCGTCGCCGCATCCTGGCTGGATTCCGCCGATGGCATCGCCGTTCTCGAAGCGGCCGGCACGGCTTTTGCAGACGACTCGTGGATTACCCCGGTCTATGAGACGGTGCTTGCTCGCCTTGACGAGCAAGCCATCGGGGAGGAAGCGACCACCGTCGTCGTGCCCAGCCATCTCGACGACGATGACCTGGCAAGCGAACTCTATGTCTCTGGCGAGGAAATCTATTCCCGAGATTGCGCCACATGCCACCAGCCCGACGGACGGGGTCTGCCCATGGCCGGGTTCCCTCCACTTGATGGCACGCGCTGGGTCACTCAACATGACCAACGCCTGATCAGAATCACCCTGAAAGGCCTCCAAGGGCCGATGGAAGTCAAAGGCGAGCACTACGCCGGGCAAGTCTCCATGCCCGGCTTTGACGATGTGCTCAACGACGACGAAATCGCAGCCGTACTCACTTATATTCGGAACGCGTTCGGTAATGAAGCCCCGCCCATTTACCCCGAAAAAGTCGATCAAGTCCGCGAGGCCACCAGGGATCATACCGGGTTTTATTCACCTGAAGAACTTCTCGAAATGTATCCTCACCAATGACACGTACCGCCTGTTAACGCGGCCAACCCCGAAATTTCCAATAAGAGAATTAAATCATTTGAAATCGAATTTTCCTATCGATCAAAGACCCGGCAAGCATGCAGCAAGAAGATTACCGTACACTTTCACGATGAATCAAGCGCTCGATCCCGACACCCCGGACGTGGACGCGCGTATCGATCGGATCATGCCCGACTATGCCGGTCTGGATATTTACGGCGAAAAGCCTTTCACTTGGGGGCTCGCCCAAGGCGCGCATTGATGGACGCCGTCACCGGGAACAAGCGAGTCTGGCAAACCGGCTCCTGGCAGCGTTCCTGGGGAGTGTTTCAGCGATTCCGCGCTCTCATCCAGAATGAGACGCTCGGAAAACTGACGCGATTCGAATGCGGGACGCCTGCCGGAATGAACATCCGGCAACGTCTGCCCCGGGATCAGTGGGACGAAAGGAAAAGCCCTCCCGATCATCTCGACTGGGACGCTTGGTGCGCCCCGGTCAAAGACTATCCCTACGGCCCCATGATCCTCAACTGTTCAACCCGACCCCTACGGTTTCTGTCGGAGCTGGAAACATTAACAAGGAGTATGACCGTATGATGCGCCCGATGGCTTGCGTTTCCGCGTGGTGATTGAGGGTTTGCAAGGTCAAGCCGCCGCTCCTGGGCTTTTATCGTCCCGAGCTGACCGACGTCTCCGCCGCGGCGGGGCGGAGACGATGGCGATGTGAATCTGCACCGTTTCGAGTTCGCGTTACCGCAGCCGTTGATCCACGATGTCCAGTCGATATGGGAGGAACGCTGAAACGGACGCGTCATGATCGTCTTCGACGACCACGGCGCACGCGACTCGGGTTCCTTTGCCAATCCCGATGTGAAGACACCCCACATCGATCGTCTCGCAAGCGAAGGAATGCGTTTCAAACACGTGTTCGGAGCCACCTCTCTGTGTTCACCGTCCCCGGAAGTGATCGCCACCGGTCTCACGTCCATCCGCAACGGCGGCCACGTCATCAGCAGATGCGCGGGAGTTGTTCGCCGCTTAGCATATCGACGATGCGATCGACTCCGATCGGGCTTTTGAGGATAACGCGGCCGCGGGTGTCGGGGGATGATGGGGTAACGGTTCCGATGATTGCGACGGATGATTCGAATGTCGCCAGGATGGAGCAGGCTTTCTCGGCTTGCTCAGGGGGAAGAAAAGCGACGAAGCGGCCTTCGTTGGCGACGTGGAGGGGGTCAAGTCCGAGCAGTTCGCAGGCGCCCCGGACGGTCGGATCAACGGAGATGCTGGTTTCTTCGATCCGGCAATCCATGCAGGTATCGGTGGCGATTTCGACCAGAGCCGAGGCCAAGCCGCCGCGGGTGAGGTCGCGCAGGCAGTGCACGTCGATTCCGGCTTCGAACAGAGCTTGAACCGGCCGGGCCAGGCAGGCGCAGTCGCTGGCGATTTCGTTTTCGAAGTCGAGCCCTTCGCGCAACGCCATCACGGCGATGCCGTGGCGGGCCAGGTCGCCGCTGATCAGGACGGCGTCGCCGGGGCGGATCCGGGCGGGACCCACCTCGCGGCAGGCGATTCGTCCGATCCCGGATGTGTTGATGTACAAACCGTCTCCTTTGCCGCGATCGACGACTTTGGTGTCTCCGGTCACCAGCGTCACGCCGGACTCGAGCGCCGCGGTCCGCATCGAGTCCACCACGCGTTGCAGCGTCTCCATGGGAAGCCCTTCCTCCAGGATAAAACCGGCGCTCAGCCAAAGCGGTTGCGCTCCGCACATCAAGAGATCGTTGACGGTGCCCCACACCGCAAGTTTGCCGATGTCGCCTCCAGGGAAAAAGAGCGGACTGACGACGTGGGAATCGGTACTGAAGGCGAGCGTTTCCTCGCCGACTTCCAGGACGGCTCCGTCGTGCAGGAAATTCAAAGCGGGATTGGCGAACGCGGACAGAAAGCAGTTTTCCAATAACTCGCGTGACCTGCGCCCTCCCCCGCCGTGCGCCATCTGGATCGTTTGATTGGCGGCATGTGGCACCGGACAAACGGGAAACACCCCGTTGCCGTCGGAATGGTCGGGCGGGCACGGGTGCGTCGTCGGACGATTCGCGCTGTCCCGGGTTACGTTATTCTTTTCCATGGTCACCTCCGTAGGAAGTTTCACTGGTCTCGAGATGATCTCCCCGATACCGGTAATAGGCAGCGCAAGCGCCCTCCGAAGACACCATGGGGGCGCCCAGTGGTTGATCCGGTGTGCAGCGGGCGCCGAAGGCGGGACATTCGAACGGTTTCCTGCGGCCTTGCAGCACCAGGCCGCTGATACACTCGGAGGTTTCTTCCGTGTGGCTGTCGGTCGGACCAAAACGTCGCTCCGCATCAAAATCCCGATACGTTTCCCGCAACACCAGTCCGCTGTCTGGAATGGATCCGATTCCGCGCCACGTTCGCGGACCGACGACGAACACCTCCCGCATCAGTTCCATTGCCTTGAGGTTTCCTTCCGGCCGCACCGACCGCACGTACTGGTTTTCCACGTCGGCGCGCCCTTCTTCCAGTTGTTTCACACAAAGGTGGATCCCGTGCAGCAGATCCAGCGGTTCAAAACCGGTAACCACGATCGGAACTCCGTAACGCCGAGCCAACGGCCGGTATTCATCGATTCCCATCACCGCGCAAACGTGCCCCGCCCCCAGAAATCCCCGCACCTCATTGCCGGGAGCCGCCAGGATCGCCTCCATCGCCGGAGGGACCAGCACGTGGGACGCCAGCATTGAGAAGTTTTCAAGCCCGTCCCGGGCCGCTTGAAACACCGCCATGGCGTTGGCCGGCGCTGTGGTTTCGAAACCCACCGCGAAAAAGACCACTTCCCGGTCGGGATTCGCGCGGGCCAGCTCGACCGCCTTCATCGGAGAATACACCACCTTCACCCGCCCGCCGGCGGCCTTCGCCTCCAACAAACTCGTCCGCGACCCGGGTACGCGGAGCATGTCGCCAAACGAGCACAGGATCACTTCGGAACGCCCGGCCAGTTCGATCGCCTTGTCGATCATTTCGACCGGTGTCACACAGACCGGACAACCCGGACCGTGGATCAAGGTAACTCCATCGGGAAGCAGGTCCTCGATGCCGAAACGGACGATGGCGTGGGTTTGGCCGCCGCAAACCTCCATGATCTTCCAGGGCCGGGTGGTGACGCGAGCGATGGCCCGCGCGAACCGCCGGGCGTCGGCGGCGTCGCGGTATTCGTCCATATACTTCACGGTTGATCCTCCGTCAGTTCGTCCAATTCCCCGATCGCGCGGATGTATTCAAAAACCCGGTTGGCCTCGGTTTCGTCCACTTTGCTCAGGGCGAATCCCACGTGCACAATAACGTATTCGCCCGGCCGGGCGTCGGGAACATAGGCGAGACTCACCTCCTTGACAACACCGCCGAAGCTGACCCGTCCGGTCAGTCCGTACGGGGCTTCTCCGGCGACACTCAACACTTGACCTGGTACGGCGAGACACATTGTGAAAATTATGAATTATGAGTTATGAATAGGGAACGGGAGACGGCGTCTTGTGCGATGGCAGCGCGTTGAGGACAGGTGGATCGTCATGTTCGAGGCCGTTTCGGCACCGGCGGAGCGGTGCCCTCCAGGGAAGTGAAGGAGGCGGCGAGGATCTGGCCGACGGCGATGCCGCCGTCGTTTGGGGGAACGTCGCGGTGGGTCAGGACGGCAATCCGTTCGGCCTCCAGGAGTTCCACCGTCGCTTCCAGGAGCACCTTGTTCTGAAAACACCCTCCGGTCAGAACCACCGGCAGATCCGGGGCCTCGTTTGACACAGTCGCGACCATGGCGGCGAGGGTGTTGTGAAACCGTCGGGAGATCACGGAAGCACGTTCGTCGAGCGCGATCTCCTTCAGTACGGCCGTCAACATGGGAAGCCAGTCCAGTACGACCGCGGGAGCATCGGAAATTCTGTCATCAATCTTCGGATACGAAATCTTGAAGGGATATCGGGCGGAGTCGTTTGAAGTCGCCGCGAGGAACTCGAGTTTCATCGCGAGCTGGCCCTCGAACGCGACTTGTTCGCCCAATCCCAGCAGAGCGGCCACACCGTCGAACAAACGGCCCACACTGCTCGTCAGGGGAACATTCAGTCCGCGGGCAGCCATCCGTTCCAAGATGGCCCGTTCGTTTTTATCGAGACCGGGAATCCTCCGGGAAGCGGATTCCCGCCGGTTTCCCGGCCTGGGCAGCTCGCGGAGCAGTCCATACGCGGTCAGTGCCGGGCGGCGGATCGCCGCTTCCCCGCCGGGCAGGATGAACGGTCGCAAGGATGCGAATCGCCGGAACCCCGGTTCCTCCAGGGAAACAATCATGAACTCCCCGCCCCAGATGGTTCCGTCGGTACCGTAGCCGGTCCCGTCCCAGGACACACCGAGTACCCTTCCGGTCTCATGGTGTTCGGCCAGGCACGACAACACATGGGCGTGATGGTGCTGGACGCGCACAACCGGGAGCCCCAGTTGTTCCGCCCAGCGGGTCGAAGGATAATTCGGATGCAAGTCGCAGG
>SLOW01000255.1 GCA_007132315.1 Opitutales bacterium | reverse complement strand
GCCGCGTCGCTACCCCACCCCCAACTAAAAAATCAGACACACGAGTCGTAAGGGTTTCCCCTATTCCCTGAACAGATAATCCCTGTTGTTTGAAATACAGTAGACCCCATGGTAAAATTCCAACGTCTCAACTATCATATCCCAACTATTATCTGATTCAGACTGCAGCGAACCGAAAGCCAGATCCATGGAAGATGTTACCGAGTACGGTGTGGTAGAAGCGTTGAAAGCATATCGAATCTTTTATATTTCAAAGAGATAGGTGACCACAAATGAACCGATTTAACCTGCCTGAATCCAACGGACACAACTCGCCCTCACAGCCTCTCATGCGAAAGCCGAAGCCGGAATCCCAGGCCTTGGCGAAGCCCGGATCGAAATCCGCTGGGGCCCTGCTTCCGATGTTCGGCAACCTCACGCCCCGGGATTATTTTCTTATGATCCGGGAGCGCTGGTACTGGGGGTTGCTCGCGGGCCTGCTGGCCGCCGCCGGGATCATCTACCTCGAGGGGAGCAAACCCGAAATGTACCGGACGGAGGCCGCGCTGCTCTTCGAGCCGCGTCCGGACCGGGTTCTCAATATTGAACAGGTGGTGGACACCGATGGCGCCGGACAGCTGAACAACCACATCGAGCAGCTTCGCAGTGCCTCGTTTTTTAATTTCGTGGAGAGTTCGCTCACGGAGGAGGAGAGGGGAAGGATCATCGAGCCCTACCGCGAGACCGCGAATGGAAGGACACCGAGCCTCGGCGCCATCATCAGACCAAACCTGACCGTCCAGATCAGGCGCAACACGTCGGTGGTCACGGTTGGCGCATCACACCGCGACCCCCAGGCGGCTGCGCTCATCGCCGACCGTTTCGCCCGCAACTACATCGAATTCAACCTCGATCGATCGCAAACCGGCACCCAGTCGGCCATTGTCTTCCTACAGGATCAGGCCGCCGACCTCCGCCGCGAAGTCGAAGAAGCCGAACGGGACCTCCAGCGCTACCGGGCCGACCACAACGTTGCTTCCCTCCAGGACAACCAGAACGTGATCCAGCAACGAGTCAACAGTATGGGCGGCGCGGTTATCAGCGCCCAGGTGGACCGGCTGAACGTGGAAACGCGCCTGAACAAGGTCGATGAATTCCGGGAGAACGGACGCGACCTGACGGAAATCGGCTACATTCAGCAGTACGGCTCGATCCCCGCCCTGCTCCGCGAACTCGACGACCTTCAAAAGGAGCAGGATCAACTCAACGAACGCTACTTGGAAAACCACCCCCGCATGCAGCGAAACGCCCAACGGATCGAATCCGTGAAGCGCGTGATCGACAGCAATATCGAATCCGCAATCTCCGAACTGCGGAGCCAGTACGAGGTCGCCCAGGCCCGGGAAAGGGACCTGAATCGCGAACTGGAAGAAGCTGAACAGGCGTCGCTGGAGCTGGATTCAATCGCGGTGAATTACCGCATCATCGAGCGCCAGGCCGAAACAGCCCGCCGCTCCTACGACCGGGTCCTTGACCGTCTCAACGAAACCACCATCGCCAGCCAGCTCGACAACACGAACATCCGGGTTCTCGACACAGCCTGGACCCCAGGCACCCCGAGCGAACCGAACATGACCAAGGCGATTATCCAGGGCGGGCTCGTGATGTCGGTGCTGTTCTTTGGTCTGCCTATTGGGATCGGTCTGATCGACAGTCGTCTCAAGGCTTCCTGGGATGTCGAAGAGGAACTGGGGGTGACACTTCTCGGAGAAGTGCCCAAACTGAAAGGCGTGAAGACGAAGGACCGTCCGACACTGGTGTTGGAAGGCAAACAGGAAGAGGAGTGCGAGTCCTTTCGCGGCCTTTTCAGCTCCCTGGAACTGCATTCCTACATCAATTATCCCAAAACCATCCTGATCACGAGTACGGTACCGAGAGAAGGCAAGAGTGTCATTTCGAATAATCTCGCCGCCACGATCGCAAGCCACGGCAAACGCGTGCTGATCGTCGATGCCGACTTCCGGCGGCCTTCGTTGCACGACTACAACACGCCGATAAACCAATCGAAATCGAAAGGCAAACCCTCCCGGGATGCGAAGGGCTACCTGCCCTGGATCGACAGTGGCGAAGACGTTCCGGAGGATCCGCGGCAATGCGCCCAGCTCGGAATTCGTGAACTGGGAGAGAACCTCGACCTCTTGCCCGCCGGGCGTGCCGACAAGAGACCAACGGTCCATTTCCAGAAGGACCGCTTCACCAACCTGTTCAAGGCGTTCAAGCATCACTACGATGTCGTCATCGTCGATTCTCCGCCTGTGGGCGTGTTTCCGGACGCTCTAATGCTGTCCAGGCTGTGCGAGGAAACGATCTACGTCTGCCGCTTCAATAAAGTCCCCAAGGGTCGTATCCAGGCCTGCCTTGACCGGCTGTCGCAATCCGAAACCACCCTGGCCGGTGTCGTTCTGAACGGACTCCCCCACAGCCGGGCCTCGACGTACAGCTACTACGGCTACGGTTACGGCGAAAACAGAAAATACGCCAAGGAATATGCCGCGGCCTAGGGAATTATGAATTAGGAATTATGAAGGAAGAAACGATGGGCTCGAGAACCACGCCAGGAAACATTGGCAACAGACCCAATCTTCCCAATGCCTACTTCTTAACCCTAATTTTGCAAACCGTAGGTCATTTGATGAACGACCCGACCTGCCAAGCCAACCGGTGAAAAGAAAGCTTAAACCGCTAATTGGCACTAATTTTCACTAATCCAATCTATTTTCCTGAAACCCTGAATTAGTGAGAATCAGTGAAAATGAGTGGTTAGGAAAATCTCATGTTCAATGGATCTCAGGATCATCGAATCTGCTTAAGGCAATTTAATTTATCCGGCTCCAAATTGCTGTTCTCAATATATTGTAGTCGATTTGATATGACAAATTTTTGAAACTGTAGGGTTAATTCATACTTCATAATTCATAACTTTCTCCGTGTCCGCGTTCGATCTCATCATTCAATGGTTGGTCCTGTTCGGTGTCGCCGCCGTGCTGGCCATGCGCGGGCAATTGACTCCGTTCCACCCCACCAGCTTTTACCTGCTGTTCCACACGATCGTCTTCTGCATTCGCCCCACGCTGATCTACGCCTTCGACTTCGACAACGTTTGGGACTACATGCTCTTGAACCCGGAGCCGGAACATCTCCAGATGACCCTGGTTCTGAGTTCGGCGGGACTGATCATTTTCTGCGTGGCATTCGCCTTCGCCTGCCCGCACACCACCCTGGAACCCCGCAAAGAGAAGTTCCGCGACCTGACCCGGGACGAACGGGTGGGGCTCTTTCTTACGGCTCTCGTATTTGTGCCGGCCGGGTTTTTTTCGATTTTCAAGGCGCAAGTCGAAGGCGAGCGCATCGGCGGGGTCTTTATCATGACCGGCACCTCAGGTTACCTGAACGACTTGCAGCAGGTCCTGGTCCCCATGGTCGTGCTGGCGATCATTGCTTTCCGGTGGCGCTGGTACGCCTTCATTCCTCTGCTGATCTACATTTACTTCCGGGCCGGTCAGGGGCACGCCCGATGGACGTTTGTCATTCCGATCATTGCCATCGGCCTCTTCTACCTCTGGCAGCACCGGAAAATGTTTCCTTCCTGGAAGATCCTGCTTCCCATCCCCATCGTCGCGTTTATCTTCCTCAATCTGACCCACGACCGGGGCTATTTCAAACATCTGATTCAAGGGGAAGAGACCCGTGCCGCGATGCTCGACGAGGACAAGGATTTCGCCGAACGTTTCGACACGTTAGACTTCGCGAACTTCGACTATCTCACTTATATCGTCACTCACGTCCCGGAAAGCACCGGCAGGTACACCCATGGCGTCCAACATCTTCAAATGTTCACCGAACCGATACCCCGAAAACTCTGGCCGGGGAAACCTGTAGGCGCTCCGATCAGCTACTACGATCTGAATAATTACGGAAACTTCATCGGATTGACCCCGTCGCTGGTGGGGGACGGCTGGCAGACCGGCGGTTGGATCGGAATGGCGATCACCATGGCCCTGGCCGGATTCGGCCTGGGAGTTCTGACCAATTGGTTTTTCATTAATCAGCACGACCTGTTCCGTGTATCGATTTTTCTTATTGTCAACGCCTTGCTCATCCAGCTGTTTCGCGATGGAAGCATGGTCGCCATGGCCAAATTCCTTCTCTTTACATTGATGCCCATTTTCGTCTGGCACTGGATATCCGCGATTATCGCCTACCAACGGCTGAAATACGAAACCGCTCGAGAAAGCGAAGACGACCCGAACACCACCCCTTCCCTGTCCGCTCCCAATCCGCAACGCGGAGGTTGAATTCCGTGATCCGCGGTTCTCTTTCGATCCGGATCTTTAACCACTGAATACGCAGAACACGGGGAGTCTTGGGCTCTGGATCTTTGGCTCTGACTCTTTCCCCTATTCCCCGTATTCCCCGTAATCTGCGGTTCAAAAACCCAGAGCCCAAGACACGGCTCTTGGTCCGGATCTTTAACCATTGAATACGCAGAACACGGGGAGTCTTGGGCTCTGGATCCTTACCCTTATTCTGCGTATTGCTCCGCCATCTACGCTCCGCTTCGTCCATGTAATCTGCGGTTCTCTCATCTTTCTTCCTCTTAATTTCCAACTTTCCTCCATGGCTTCTCCCGTACTCAAACTCATCCAATGCAGCAATCTCGGCGGAATGGAACAGGTGACGTTCCGATTGCTTAGGGCTCTCAACGGTGACGGTTACCAATTCCGGATCATGACGCCCCGTCCCTTCGGCGCGGGAGAACAATACCTCAAGGCAGTCGATTCGCAGACACAAGCATTCGAATACCGCGGCCGATTCGGGTGGCGCTCCCACGGGACGTTTCTGCAAGGAGTGCAGCAGCGGGCAAGAGACGCCTCGGCAGCCTGGGTCACCGGAACCGATGTCGCTTGCCTGCGTGCGATTAGGGGTATCCACGGAATACCCAAAATCTTGAGCCATCACTTCCATCACTTCGAAGATCGGCTCAGCCCATTGAAGTGGCGATTGTTTTATGACGGATTCTGTCGGCAACTTGATTATATCGCCTACCCGACGGAGTTCACCCGAGCGGAGGCTGTGCGCATCGCTCCGTGGCTAAAAGACCGGACAATCGTGGTTCCCTATGGTTACGATGTACATTTCGATGATGACGAACATTTCGAGGAGTTGAAACGATCCGCCCGTTCTCGACTGGGGATTTCCCAGGATGCCTTTGTCGTCGGTAACGCAGGTTGGTTGATTCATCGCAAACGGCCCGATGTTTTCGTTACCACGGCTCGCCTGGTAGCCGATCGTATTCCGCATGCTCATTTCGTGTGGTGTGGTGGTGGTCCGCTTGAAAACGTGATCAAGAAACAAGTCGCCGACATTGGACTTTCTGATAGGTTTACTTTCACAGGTTGGATCAATGACCTAGTTCCGTATTACCAAAGCTGGGATATCTGCTTATTCAACTCTGATTTCGATACCTTGCCCTGCACCCCGACCGAGGCCGCCACACACGGCTGCATCGTAGTTGCATCCCTCGTTTACGGAGGATTGAGTGAGATGATAGAAAATGAAGTCAATGGAATCCTGCTAAACTCACATGATTGCCAAGTCCTGGCCGACCGAATCACTGCTCTGGCTTCTGATGAGTCGTCACGGAAGCGTTTTCGGATGGCCGCGTCTCGGAAATTGAAAGAGAACTTCAGTATGAAGAAGATGATCGAAACCTACGGCCACCTTCTACGAGGTAATTGACCGCAGCCGTGAAGTCGCTTCATCGCCCCATTTCTCAATATGTCGCAACCCCACCGGTAATAGTTCCGGATGCCTTCAACCGCAATATCTCAAATGGAAACTGCTTTGCAGCCAATTAGGGCCATCGTTGTATGGGGGAACTGGGGCCCTTATCATTACCATCGCTTCTCCGCGTTTAGAAATGCGACAGAGGAGCGTGGATGGCAGATTCGGGGCCTCGAGCTTTACGGTTCCAGCGGATATTATGATTGGAGGGGTGATTTTCCAACCGAAGGAATGGTGCGTTTCGACCTGGGCCCGGTCGAATCACGTTTTCATCCACTGAAAATGACCAGCCAAGTCATCACCTGGCTCATACGATTCCGGCCGCATATCGCCTTTCTGCCCTCCTACTGGCACTGGTCCCTCTACTTGAATATCGTCGCGCGATTCATCGGTTGCCGAGTGATCATGATGAATGAAAGCCATGCCGGCACCGAACGAGCTTCCGGATGGCGCCGCCAGATCAAATCCAATATCGTGCGGCGATTTCACGCGGCGCTGGTCGGAGGTCAACCCCACCGCCGCTATTTCGCGAGTCTGGGCCTCCCGGAAGAAAAAATCGTGCCCGGCTACGACGCGGTGGACAACGGCTATTACGAAAGGGAGAGCGACAACATTCGCCGGGCCGCCGACAAGCAGCGACACCGGTTGGCCCTGCCGCGAAAGTACATTCTCAATCTCGGACGCTTCGTGCCAAAAAAGAACTTGGAAACCCTGGTGGAAGCATTTGCTCGCCTGACCCATGAAGATGGTCTTCGCGACGTTGATCTCGTCCTGGTTGGCTCCGGCGAAGAGGAGGACACGTTGAAATCCACGGCGAGTCGCTGTGGCCTGGCCGTCCGCGGCCCGGTGGCACACGGCGAACCGGAGGGTGGTTCGGTCCGGTTTTACGGATTTCGCCAGATCGAAGAGAGCCCGGCCTTCTACGCGCTGGCATCGGCCTTCGTACTGCCCAGTCACTACGAGGAATGGGGACTCGTCATCAACGAGGCGATGGCCTGCGGCCTGCCCGTGGTTGTATCAAAAACCCTCGGATGCGCGGAAGACCTGGTGGCCGACGGCGACAACGGGTTTCATTTCGACCCGGGGTCTCCGCAGGAACTGTCGGGCAAACTCAAACAGGTTCTCGCGGACCCGGATCTCGCCGCGAAAATGGGCCGTCGCTCCCGCGAAAGAATCGCCGAGTGGGGCCTCGAGCGCTTCGCCGACGGCGCCATGCGAGCCGCGGAAATCGCTTTGGGAAAAGATCCGGAGGCGGTAGGCGGTAAGCGGTGGGCAGTGGGCAGGAGGCGGTAAGCTGAGATCGGAGGGCGGAGATGGTCTCATGCGAAGACCCCAAGACGCCAAGGATTAGGCACAGCATTTTAGCCACAAGAGATCACAAAAAGCACAAAAAGGAGGCTTTGGCTCGGGGTTTTCGCAAAGGAATGAGGGGCAGGGAATCAGGGGAAGGAGGCGGTGTTGGGAAAGGGACGTGGGGCGAGGGGCGAGGACGGAATGACGCGGATGGCGGAGGGGCGGAATGAAAAGGCACACCTTTCCCTGGAGGGCCGTGCTCCGCCGCGGCCGCAAACCGTGCCGCCCGGGAACGGCGACAATTTCCGGTTCTTACCCACCCAACACCACGAGCACCAAACCCCGCGGCGGCGCGGGAGCGCCGCCCTCCAGGG